>NZ_JBSFDA010000152.1:0-24538 GCF_053593675.1 Streptomyces sp. NPDC002156
GGGGTTGGTCTTTTAGCCCGTCCGGCGTTTGAGGACAAGGCCCGTTCAGGGCCGTAGCGGGGGTCTGGGGGCGGCAGCCCCCAGGGATGGGAACGGGTAGGGGCGGCGGGGGCGAGACAACCCGGCCTGAGCCGGAGCCCCGGGCTCGCCTACTCCACCCGCGACATCCGAGCCACCGGATCCCCCGCCTCCGGGTTGTCCGTCTCGTACTTCAGGTCGTCGCCGACCGGAGTGAGCAGCACCCGGTGTGAACCCGTCGTGCACACGTCCCTGTTCGACTCGTCGGCGATCGACGTGACGACCAGGTGGGTCGGCGTGACCTCCTTGAGGATCAGTTCGTCGTCGCAGGTGCCGCCGATCTGGTCGGTCTGGCGGAAGGTGCCCAACTTGGCGCCCACGGCGGCCTGTTGGACCGTCACCCGGAACGTCCCCATCGGCAGCGTGCCGTCGAGGGCGACGGCCGGCCCCTCCCAGGTGCCGACGTAGGACGTGGGGACGGTCATCGTGCCGCTCGCCGGATCCGGCACCATACTGGCCGCCTGGCTCGGCGTCGTCCCCGGGGGCTCGGCGGCCTGGCCGCTGTCCTTGTCGGCCGACGCCTCGCTGCCTGTGCTTCCGGCCCCGCCCGGCAGCAGGTCGAGCACCCACACCGAACCCACCGTCACCGCCGCCAACGCGCCCGCCACCGCGAGGGCCACCGTGCAGCTCAGCCTCCGTCCACGCCCGCCGGCCACCGGCACCGAGGTCGCCGCCACACTCACGGAGACCTTGCCAGGCGTACGGTCGGACGGCTCAGGCACAAGCACAGGCTCCCGTTCCGGCTCCGCGTCCCTGGGACCCGGCATCACCGGCGGCGGTCCGAACTCCCCCAGCCCTCCGGCCCCTCCCGCCGATGACACCTCCGTCTCCGCAACCTCCAGGTTCAGCAACGCCACCGCACCCCTGCTGACCCGCTCCACCACCGCCCCCGGCAGCCACCCGCCCGCCACCAGCCGCGCCGCCCCTTCCGGAGCGAGCCGCCGAGCCACCTCACCAGGGGTCGGTCGGGACGCCGGATCCTTCGCCAGGCACCCCTCCACCACCTCCCGCAACTCCCGCAACTCCCCGCCCAAGCCGTCGAGTTCGGGCTCCTCGTGCACGACCTTGTACAGCAGGGCTGCTGAGGAGTCGCCGGGGAAAGGGGATCTGCCCGTCGCCGCGTACGCCAGTACCGCGCCCAACGAGAAGACGTCCGCCGCTCCCTCCACCGGCTTGCCGAGGATCTGTTCCGGGGACATGTAGCCCGGCGAGCCCACCGACACACCCGTCGACGTCAGTGACGCCGTACCGTCCGTCGCCCGCGCGATGCCGAAGTCGATCAAGAGGGGGCCGTCCAGGGTGAGCAGGACGTTCGAGGGCTTCACATCCCGGTGGACCAGGTTCAGCGCGTGAACAGCCGCGAGCGCCTCGCTCAGCCCCGCGCCCAGTGCCCGTACGGAATCCAGCGGCAGTGGGCCGTCCTCCGTGACCGCCGCCGTCAGCGAGGGGCCGGCCGCGTACGCCGTCGCCACCCACGGCACCGGGGCGTCCGGATCCGCGTCCAGGACGGGAGCCGTCCACGCCCCGCCCACCCGTCGCGCCGCCTCGACCTCGCGCCGGAACCTCGCCCTGAACTCCTCGTCGAGCGCGAAATGCGGGTGCACGATCTTGACCGCGACGGTACGGCCGCCCGCGCTGCGCCCCAGATAGACCCGGCCCATCCCGCCCGCACCGAGCCGCCCCAGCAGCCGGTAGGGCCCCACGACGGCCGACTCACCGACGTCCAGCGGCTGCATGACCCCCACCTCTCCCCCGTATCCCCCGTACCCCTCATACACGCTGCCCAGCAGCCTACGGCTCCAGCAACTCCACCTTCACGTCCGACGGGAAGCCCGTCGTCGGGCCCACCCTGCGGGCGAACTCCTGTACGGCCGCCAGCTGCGGGCCGCCGAAGCGGAAGTCGAGGGTCGTGAAGTAGCGCTCCAGGACCGTCGCGTCGAACTCCTCCCAGCGGGCCGCCTGTTCGGCGACCTTGCCGACCTCCTCCAGGGAGAGGTCGCGGGAGGCGAGGAACGCCTCGTGGACCTTCCGGGTGAGGGTCGGTTCGCGGTCCAGGTAGTCCCGCCGGGCCGCCCACACCGCGAAGACGAACGGCAGGCCGGTCCACTCCTTCCACAGCGCGCCCAGGTCGTGCACCTGGAGGCCGTAGCGCGGGCCGTCGAGGAGGTTGGCGCGCAAGGCCGCGTCCCCGATCAGGACCGCCGCGTCCGCCTCCTGCATCATCAGGCTGAGATCGGGCGGACACGTGTAGTAGTCAGGTTGTACGCCGTACCGCTCGGACAGAAGCAGCTGTGCCAGGCGTACGGACGTACGGGACGTCGAGCCCAGCGCCACCCGTGCGCCGTCCAGGCGGTCCAGCGGGACCTGGGAGACGATCACGCACGACATCACCGGGCCGTCGCAGCCGACGGCGATGTCCGGGAAGGCGACCAGGTCGTCGGCGTTGCGGAGGAACTCGACGAGGGTGATGGGCCCGATGTCGAGCTCGCCGCGCACCAGCCGCTCGCTGAGCTTCTCGGGGGTGTCCTTGGTCAGCTCGAAGTCGAGGAGCGTGCCCGTTCTCGCGAGCCCCCAGTACAGGGGCAGGCAGTTCAGGAACTGGATGTGGCCGACGCGCGGCCGGGTGCGAGAATTGTCCACATCGCGAGGCTAACGGGCGCGGGGTACGGTGCACCCTCTTGGGGGTTGCCCGGAGGGTTGTCAAGACCGCGCGCCGCCTCTCAAACGTCCGGGTGACGTGATCTTGCCCTCTATTGCATTCGCCTGCCCGAGTGCTAAGCTCACCGCAAGTTGCAGTTTGGTTTCCCTTGCAGTACAGAGCCTGCGGAGCATGTGACCGCGGGCTCTCGTCGTTTTCAGATGAATGCAGTTGTTTACAAGTTTTTGTTTACACCTTGCAGGTTCTGGAGCAGGGCAACCCTTTGGGCCCAAGGAGGGCTTATGGCTACCGGAACCGTGAAGTGGTTCAACGCCGAAAAGGGCTTTGGTTTCATTGCCCAGGAAGGCGGCGGCCCGGACGTCTTCGTCCACTACTCCGCGATCAACGCGAGCGGATTCCGCTCCCTCGAAGAGAACCAGGCGGTTTCCTTCGACGTCACGCAGGGTCCGAAGGGCCCGCAGGCGGAGAACGTCACCCCCCTGTAGGTCTTCGGCTCATCTGAGTCCCCGGCTCATCTGAGCCAGTTACTCTGATCCGGAACGTGTGCAGTACCCAAGGAGCTCCGAGCCATCCGGCATCGGAGCTCCTGCCCTTTTTCCGGCCCCTCCTTCCCCCCCCCCCCCATTACCGTCTTCGTAGCCCCGCAACGGGGTTACCGGCCTTCGGAGTTGGCATGACTACCTCCCCTTGTCGAGTGCATGGCCCGGGGGGTGGTGTCACCAGCTCCGAAGGCACTGACAGACCGCTGATTAGGGGCATGACCACCGGCTTCTTCGCAGGCCGGGAGGCTCTTCGTAATGTGGATGTGGCGATCAGTGCCGTGGCAGGCCGGGTGAACAGCACCGAAGGAACCACGACGTGATCGACACCAGCGACATCGACGTCTACCTCGGACTGGACGTCGGCAAGGGCGAACACCACGCCACCGCACTCACCCCGGCCGGGAAGAAGACCTTCGACAAACGGCTGCCCAACAGCGAACCCAAACTCCGCGAGGTCTTCACCAGGCTGCAGGCCAAACACGGCACCGTCCTCGTCATCGTCGACCAGGTGGCCTCGATCGGGGCCCTGCCGCTGGCAGTCGCCCGGGACCTGGGCTGCCACATCGCCTACCTGCCCGGACTGACGATGCGGCGGATCGCCGACCTCTATCCCGGCGAGGCCAAGACCGACGCGAAAGACGCGTTCATCATCGCCGACGCGGCCCGGGCGATGCCGCACACGCTTCGCTCGGTCGACCTCGACGACAACACCATCGCCGAGCTCCAGATGATCGTCGGCTTCGACGACGACCTCGCCGCCGAGGCGAACCGCCTCTCCAACCGGCTCCGCGGCCTGTTCACCCAGATCCACCCACACCTGGAACGAGTCATCGGCCCGCGCATGCAGCACCCGGCCGTCCTCAGAATGCTGGACCAGTTCGGCTCGCCGGCACAGATCCGCAAGGCCGGACGCCGACAACTCATCACCCTGATCCGCCCGAAGGCACCCCGCATGGCCGAGCGTCTGATCAACGACGTCTTCACCGCACTCGACGAACAGACCGTCGTCGTCCCGGGCACAGACGCGGCCGCGCTGATCGTCCCGAGCCTCGCCAACTCACTCCAGGCGGTGCTCGACCAGCGCAAAATCCTCGCCCACCGGATCGAGGAACTGCTGGAGGCCCACCCTCTTTCCAAGGTCCTGACGTCCATGCCCGGCATCGGCATCAGGACCGGCGCCCGCATCCTCATCGACGTCGGCGACGGCACCGCCTTCCCGTCCGCCGCCCACCTCGCCGCCTACGCCGGCCTCGCCCCAGCCACCCGCAGCTCCGGATCCTCCATCCGCGGCGAACAGCCCTCCAGACGGGGAAACAAGCAGCTCAAACGGGCCTTCTTCCTCTCCGCGTTCGCCGCCCTGGCCGACCCCGCCTCCCGCACCTACTACGACAAGAAGATCGCCCAGGGAAAGCACCACACCCAGGCTCTCCTCTGCCTCGCCCGACGCCGAGCGGACGTGCTCTTCGCAATGCTCCGCGACGGCACCTTCTACCAACCACCAACCCCGACTACCCCTTGACCAAAGTCATAGGGGCACCCCCCCCCAGTCCCTGCCCCAGTCCTTCCCCGGCCGCATTGTCAGTGGGTCCCGCTAGCGTCCCCTCCATGGCTATCGACACCGACTTCGTCGCCGCGACCCGCGTCTTCTACGACGCCATCGCCGAGGACTACTTCTCCCGCTTCCGTTCCGGGCTCGCCGGCCAGCCCCTGGAACGGGCCGTGCTCGCCGCGTACGCCGAGTTCGTACGGGGTTCAGGGGGTGGTGGTGGACAGGTCGCCGATCTCGGGTGCGGGCCGGGGTGGGTCACCGCGTTCCTCGACTCGCTCGGGCTGTCGGTGTTCGGGCTGGACCTGTCGGAGTCGATGCTCACGGTGGCCCGGCGGGAGCATCCGGGGCTGCGGTTCGAGCAGGGGTCGATGCTGGAGCTGGATCTTGCGGACGGCGCGCTCGGCGGGGTCGTGTCCTGGTACTCGACCATCCACACCCCGATCGATCGCCTGCCCGCCCTCTTCGCCGAGTTCCACCGCGTCCTGGCGCCGGGCGGGCATCTGCTGCTCGGCTTCCAGGTCGGGGACGAGCCCAAGCACTTCGACCAGCCCTTCGGACGCCCCGTGTCCATGGACTTCCAGCGCCGCCGGCCCGACCTGATCGCCGGACTGCTGACGGCGGCCGGGTTCACCCTCACCTCGCAGACCGTGCGGGAGGCGAACGAGGAGACCGGGGAGTCGTCCCCACAGGCGTTCCTGATGGCCCGCAGGCCGTCGGGTCAGGACACCTAGGGCCTGTCCAGCGAGCGACGGTCACAGCACCCCCGCCGCCGCCAGTGCCGCCACGTACCCGAACGTCATCGCCGGGCCGATCGTCGAGCCCGCGCCCGCGTAGCTGTGGCCCATGACGGCGGCGCTGGCGTTTCCGGCGGCGTACAGGCCGGGGATCACCGTGCCGTCGGCGCGCAGGACCCGTGCCCGGGCGTCGGTGCGCAGGCCGCCCTTCGTTCCGAGGTCGCCGGGGACGATCCGGAAGGCGTAGTACGGAGGCAGCCACAGCGGGGCCAGACAGGAGTTCGGGAGGATGGCCGGGTCCGTGTAGTAGTGGTCGTACGCGCTGTCGCCGCGCCCGAAGTCGGTGTCGTCGCCGTTCAGGGCAAGGGAGTTGAAGCGGCTGACGGTCGTACGGAGGGCGGCGGGCGGGACGCCGATCGAGGTCGCCAGGGCGTCGAGGCTCCACGCCTTGTACGCGGCACCGGAGTTGTACCAGTCCGCCGGGAGTACGAAGGTCGGGGCGACGTCCTTGAAGAGGTAGCGGTTGCGGTAGTTCTGGTCGACGATCAGCCAGGCCGGGATGTCGGGGTCGGTGGCGTTGCGCTCGTACATGGTGTGGACGACGTCGCTGTAGGGACCGGCCTCGTTGACGAAGCGGGAGCCGGCCGCGTTGACCAACAGGCCGCCGGGGAGGGTGCGTTCGGCGAGGCAGAAGTAGGGCTCGCCGGGGAGCGGGATCGCCGGGCCCCACCAGGCGTCGTCCATCAGGGCCAGGGACCCGCCGACGCGCTCGCCCGCCCGGATTCCGTCGCCGGTGTTCTCCTTCGCGCCGACGGTCCACTCCGTACCGATGGGCTGCTGCTGGTACTGGTCGCGCATCGCCGCGTTGTGCTCGAAGCCGCCCGAGCCGACGATCACGCCTCGCCGGGCGCGGAGGAGACCGGGGGTGCCGTTGCGGGTGACGACGGCGCCGGTGACCGTTCCGGCTTCGGAGTAGAGGTCGGTGAGGGGGGTGTTGAGCCAGACGGGCACTCCGGCCGAGGCCAGCCCCGCGCGCAGTCCGCCCGCGAGGGCCTGCCCCATGGTGAGCGGGGTCTCCCCGCGCAGCGCAGCCCTCGTACCGCGCGCGAGGCACTCGACAGCCACGGCCGCGCCCTTCGCGCTCACGGCCGACAGGGCCAGCCACTTGTAGTCGGCGCTGAAGACGACCATGCCGGACGGGACGGCGAGGTAGGGCGGGTTGAGGCGGGCCAGTTCGGTGCCGAGGACGTTGCCGTCGAGCTGATCGGGCTCTATGGAACGGCCGTTGGGGAGACCGCCGGGCAACTCCGGGTAGTAGTCGCTGTATCCCTCCATCCAGCGGAAGCGGAGAGGGCTGTTCGCCATGACGAAGGAGAGCATGGCGGGTCCGTGGGCGAGGAAGGCCTGTCGGCGGGCGGCGGGGATCTCCGGTCCGACGACCGCCGCGAGGTAGGCGGCGGCCTTGGCGGGCGTGTCCGGCACCCCTGCGGCGAGGATCACGGAGTTGTTCGGGATCCAGATCCCGGCGCCGGAACGGGCGGCGGACCCGCCGAAGGTGGGCGCTTTCTCTACGACGACGCAGGTCAGTCCCTGCTTGGCGGCGGTGAGCGCGGCGGTCATCCCGGCGGCACCGGCGCCGATCACGACGACGTCGTACGTCCCGAGGAGGGGCGGGGCGGCGGCATGGGCGGCCGTTCCACCGACCCCGACCGCAACACCCGCCACGGCGGCGCCTGCCAACACGCCTCGCCTGGAAGGGAGTTGGGTATGTCTTGCGGAGTCCGATTCTGGGTTCATGGGGCGGGAATGTCGTACTTGGGTCTTGTGAAGTCAAGAAGCATGCCGGGGAGAAACCAGGAGGCGGCCGGAGCCCGGCGTAGGCGATCGTCAGTTTTCGGTGTCGAGTTGGATGTGCTCGATGCCGTTGTCCAGGAAGGTGGCCAGGTCCTGGGCCTCGGTGTGAACGGCTTCCTGTTCCAGGGCGGTGAGGGGGCGCAGGGGGCTGATGTGGAGTCGGTGGTCGCGCACGGTCCAGGTGGCGGTGACGCGTCCGTCGACAAGGACGGTGCGGTGACCTGCTACGGACAGACCGAGGTGGGGGGTGTCGATGATGCGGCTGCGGTCGTGGTAGCCGAGGATCGCGTTGTCGAAGGCCGGGAGGAACCGGACGGGGGCGGGGGTGTCGGGGTGGGGGCGGGGTGCGTCGGGCAGGTCGAGCAGTTCGCGGCCGCGTTCGTCACGGAAGACGACGAGTTCCTCTCGGGCGGCCTTGACGGCGGCGGGAAGGCCGGCGAGGCCGCACCAGGCACGTAGGTCCGCGCCGGCGGCGGGCCCGTACGCGGCGAGGTAGCGGTGCAGCAGTCGCTGTCCGACGGGATCGCTGCCGTCGACGGGCAGGGGGTCGATGTCCCGTTCCAGCCAGGTGCTCAACGGCAGGTTGCGTACGCCGGCGGTCCGCTGCCACAGGCCTCGGGGCGGGAGTTGGGCCATGGGGATGAGAGCTGCGACGAGCAGCTCGCCCAGGACACGGCGTGGTGGGCCGGGCCAGCGGTCTTCGAGAGCCTGCACCAGCTCGGTCATGGTGCGGGGCCGCTGGTCGGCCATGACCGCGCGGCCGGCCGCGGCGACCTCGTCCATGTCGATGCCGGCCAGTTCACGCCGGTAGGTTCCCAGCACCCGCTGGCGCAGCATCGTGTCGTGGCGGGCTCGCCAGGCGAGCGCGTCGTCGGCGGTGACGAGGTGGACGGTGCGCCGCATCAGGTGGGTGCGCACCACCGCGCGACCGGTCAGCGCATCGTCCAGTTGCCTGGGCTCGAAGCCGGACAGGCGGGACCACAGGCCGATGAACGGTTCCTGGGGCTCCTGCGCCTGCAGGCCGCACAGCTGGGCCACCGCCTCCGGCACGGATGTGTCGCCGCGCTCGAGCAGGTGCTGGCGGGCGAGGGTGGCGCGATTGAGAGCACGGGCGTCAAGAACAGTCATGGCGTCGTGTGGGTCGGATGGTTCAGCTGGTTCAGCTGGTTCAGCCGTTGTACGGAGCGGTGACGTCCAGGACCCAGGTGATGCCGAAACGGTCGGTGAGCATGCCGTACAGCGGTGCCCACTGCGCGGGCTCCAGCGGACTCACGATGGTCGAGCCCTCGGCGAGCCTGCCCCACAGGGCGCTGATCTCCTCGGCGTCGTCACCGCGCACGGAGACGAAGAACGGGTTCTCGCCCTGGTTCCAGGGCAGTTGCGAGGGCACGTCGTAGGCCATGACGTGGAAGCCGTTGTCGCCGGCCACCTCGCCCCACATCACCCAGTCCGCCTCGCTCTCGTCCTGCACGGCGCCCGCGTCCTTGTAGGTGACCGCGACCGTACGTCCGCCGAAGACGGACCGGTAGAAGTCCAGCGCCTCACGGGCGGTGCCCCGGAAGTTCAGGTGGGTGGTGGTCGTGACGGACATGACCTGCTCCTTGCTCTATGTGCCCCAGTGGCGGCTGCCGTGACCAGGAGCGATGTCTCCCGAACGGCTCGTACGCCACGATGGCAGGGGTAGAGGACAGGGCGTGTCCGGTACTCCGGGGATTATGGGTGCCATGCACAAAACATCCGCCCGGCTGCTCGCGCTGCTCTCGCTCCTTCAGACGCCCCGCGACTGGTCCGGCGATGATCTCGCCGAGCGTCTCGGCATCACGTCGCGCACGGTGCGCCGTGACATCGACCGCCTGCGCGAACTCGACTACCCGATCAAGACCCTCAAGGGACCTGCCGGCGGCTACCGCCTGGAGGCCGGCACTCACCTGCCGCCCATGCTGTTCGACGACGACCAGGCCGTCGCCCTGGCCGTCGCGCTGCAGACCGCGGCGGCCGGTACCACCGTCGCCGAAGACGCCGTCCGCGCGCTGGCCACCCTCCGCCAGGTCATGCCGCCCCGCCTGCGCCACCGTATCGACCTGTTGCACATCACCGCCGTCGAGCCGCCCGCGGCAGCAGGCGACACCCCCCAGGTCGACGCCCAGGTCCTGATGGACCTGAGCCGCGCGATCCACGCCCGCGAAGAACTGCGCTTCGACTACGCCCCGGGTCCAGGCACCCCGGCCGATGACGTCCGCCGCGTACAACCCCACCACCTGGTCACCTGGCGTCATCGCTGGTACCTCGTGGCCTGGGACCTCCACCGCGAGGACTGGCGCACCTTCCGCGTCGACCGCATCCGGCCCCGCACACCCACCGGCCCCCGCTTCACCCCTCGCGACCTCCCCGGCGGCACCGTCTCCGTCTTCGTCACCAGTCGATTCCGCGGCAACGACGGCACCACCACCGACTGGCCCTGCCAGGGCGAAGTCGTCCTCGGCCTCCCGGCCGCCCAGGTCGCGCCCTTCGCCCAGGACGGAATCGTCGAGGAACTCGACTCCCATCACTGCCGGCTCGTCCTCGGCTCCTGGTCATGGACCGGACTAGCCGCCGCCATCGGCCGCTTCGACACCGACATCGAAGTCATCGGCCCACCCCAACTGGCCACCGCGTTCGGGGAACTCGCCGCCCGGTACGCCCACGCCGCCCGCACGACAGGACCGGAGACCGGCCCGGCGCGTTGAGAACAGAACTCCGGTGGCGCAACACGCTCGGGCACACCATGTGGGACTTCCCCTGTGACCCGACCGACGGCGACCGCTACCTCGTACTCGGCCGCGTACTCGGCCGCGTACTCGGCCGTGACACGAGCCAGGCCGCCGACCTCACCCCACTGGCCGACCGGGACGACCTGCTCGCGTACGGGCCCTTGCTCCGCGCCCCGGCCCCGAAGACGGCACGCGCCGTCCTGACCTGGGCACCCGCACTCAGGGCTCCGAGGCGTCCGCGTCGAGGAGGCCGAACAGCTCCAGGCCCGCCGCGGAGTCGCGTGCGGCCAGCAGCCGCTCCGGCGCCGAGGCGGCGCGCGGGCCCCTGGGAACGAGGGACAGGGCCTCGTCCTGGGCGCGTGTCCCCACGTCCTGTACGTCGTAGGCGTCCGGGGCGTCGAGGAAGGCGAGGGCGGCTGCTGCCAGCACTCCCGGGACGTCGTTTCGTTTCGTTCGCAATCCGGTACGGAGTCTGAGGCCGGCCTCCGTGAGTCGGGCGGGGTCGCGCAGGCCGATGAGCGAGGTCAGAGAGGCTCCGCCGAGTTCCCGGAAACCGTCGCCGATCAGGGCGTTCACCACGGCCGGCGCCTCCTCGTCGTCCGGGTCGGTGGCTCCCGGCAGATCCGGCGGGACCTGGACACCGGCCGTGATCAGGGCGGCCCGGCAGACCAGCAGGCGCAGGCGGGGCGGCGGGTAGTCCCCGGTGGCGTGTGCGGTGCCCGGTGTGGCGGCGAGTGCGTCGGCGAGTGTCCGGACGTACGCCTCCCCGCAGGCCAGCGTCGCGCACACGTCCGCGAACACCTCACCGAGCCAGGGTTCCCACACCTCGACCCGCTCCGCGGGGAGCCCCGCGTGTTCCCGCAGGCGCGTCCGCAGCGGCTCGGCGAGGCCGAAGTCGTCCTCGATGTGGTGACCCGTCTCATGGGCGACGGCGAGCAGGGCGGGAAGGTGATGACTCGCGGACCAGGGGATCCCGATGACCGGAAAGGGGAGATACCCGCTTGCCCTGCGCCCGGCCAGGGTGCGCTGTTTTCCGGAGGGGAGCAGATCCTCGAAGTCGCTGCCCCGGGCGGTGGCGAAGGGGACGGGGTGCCGGCTGAGGAAGGTGAGCGGCGGTTCCCTGAGCGAGAGGTGGGCGGTTGCCGCCGCCCTGCGTACAGGGTCGTAGACCGCCCAGGCCAGTTCGTCGGCCACGTCCAGGAACCGCTGATAGCGCGGTATATGACGGACCGCCAGCTTCGTGCGAAAGAAGTCCCACAAGTGATGCAGGTCGAGGACGAGTTCGGGTGCTTTCCTGTGCCGCTCGGCGTCGGGCAGGCTCCTGAGCTGCTCAAGTGCCCCTGCTATGACCCGTACCGCGCTCTCGATCTGCGACTGGTGCTTCTCCAGGGGGCCGCGCTCCCTGGCGGCCTTCGCCCAGTCGGCGAGTTCCTCTTCGAGTCCGGTCAGGAGATGCCGTACCTCGGCCTCGCGGCGGGCGTGGGCGCCCTCGGCCTGCGGGATGCCGCCTGTCATGAGGGGGCTGATTCGGAGATGTGGAGGGCGGCCGGGCTGGCGAACAGCGAGACACAGTGGTGTTCGAGGGTGTCCTCGCCCCAACGGGTGTAGCGGTCGGGCCGGTCGGCGAGACGGCGTAGGTCCGCGCACAGCCGCAGGAGTGGTGAGTCCTCCCGGACTGCCCGCGCCACCAGGTCCCTCTGCTGCCTCCCCGAGCCGCGCAGCAGTCCGACACCGAGCACGGCGGGGACATGCCCGGAGGCGAAGAGAGTCGCGGCGAACAGGTTGCGCAGCACCAACTGGAGGGGGATGTCGGCCGGTGAGCCGGGTCGCGGCGGATCGAGTACGACCAAGGGCTGCGTACCGGGTTCGAACTGCCTTAGCCAGTCGATGAGTTGGTCCGGTTCGAGGTTGGCCCCCCGCGCCGTACGGCTGAGCCGCTCGTCGTGGCTCAGCTCCGCCGAGGAGAGGTCGAAGCAAGGGGTCGTGCCGCCGATCAGTCGCAGCGGGGCACTCACGTGGATTACGGCGAGGGGCGGCTGGTGCCTCGGCAGGCCCTGGAGCGAGCGGATCTCCTGGGGCGCCAGGCTGTGTGCCTTGTAGGCGCCGAGTACGGAACGCGAGGACGAGGCGGACCCGGACGCGGCGTACGAGTGGTTGTCGAAGGCCGAGTCGCAGACAAGTACCAGGGCCTTCGGTCCGGACCGGGCCCGCACCCGCTCCCGTGACGTCCGTACGAGCTGAAGCGCTGCGGCGGCTCCGAGAGCCGCCTTGGAGAGGGAGCCCCACACGCCGTCCGTCACCAGCTGTGCGTCCGCACCGTGGTTGAGAGCCGCCTGGACCGAACGGACATCGACGGCCTCCGCGGCCTCGGGCAGCGTCCGGAACACGGCCAATGGGCCGTCCCGAAAGGCGAGTTCCCAGGGGAACGCGTGCTGCAAGGGCTGGTCCGCCTGAATCTGGATCGTGTCGGCCGGCGGAGTCCCACGGGACCGCAGTTGCAGGGAACCGGCGTTGGCGACCGTGACGTCCCGCCAGTTGGTGATCAGCACCTGGGCGGTGTGCAGCGGGGCACTGGTGACCCGGAAAGCGGGGTCGACCCGGAACACGTCCTCGTGCTCCGACGAGGCGCTGAGGGACGAGGCCGGGGTGCGCCGAGCAGACGGCTCCGGACGGTAGCCGAGGGCAGCCGACATACGGTCAGCGGCCTTGATAGTCGACTCGTCCGAGTTCACGAGGCCGATCGACCGCAGGATGAACTGGCCCCACACAGAAGGTCGTTGCACTTCACTCAGGTGTTCCGAGGCTTCGTTCAGCAGTGCGCGTTTGGGCTCGGCGTCACGTTCGGTTAGGGCGAGCATCCAGCGCGACGTCGCGCCGAGGAGGGGGGATGTTGTTCCGGGCAGATCGCACAGGGAGCGGCTCAGCTCGCGCGACGCGAGCCCGTTGAAGCGGACCTGGGCCTGAGCCCAACGCCACTTGGGCAACGGCTCTTCGTCACCGGCCGACTCGCACAACGCGGAATGCGCCCGCATCATAAGGCGTACGGCCTCCTGGTGGCGGCCCGACACCCGCTCGAACTCCGCCAGCAGGGTCATCCGCACCTGCTGGTCGACGCCGACGGAGTCCCCATCGGTCGAGTCTGCGAACAGTGGCCGGAACAAGGCGAGTTGGGGCAGCGGCTCACCCTCGGGAGTGGGGCAGCGGTTCAGTCTGCTGAGCACGGTCAGGCGGGCCTCGGGCGGTTGTACGTCGGCCAGGGCTTCCGCCAGAGCGGTGGCGCGGGCGGGGTCGGCGAGTACAGCGGGCACACCACCGTCGATCAGGTCCTTGGGGGACCTCCAGGGCACGTCGAGCAGGGAGCGGTCCGGTACCTCAAAGCCCCGGACGGCGAGGTCGTGCCACAGCAAGGCCGCGTGGACGGCGTGTTCGCCCGCGGTGTCCACGGCCCGCAGTCGGTCAAGGGTCTGGGCGGCCCGGCGGAGGTCGCCGAGTTGCCAGGTGAGGAAACGGGCGTACATGAGCAGGGTCAGCGGGTGGCCGTCCGGGTGGCCCAGGTCGCTCCAGATCGCGGCCGACCGGGCGAACCAGCCTTCCGCAGTGTCCACCGACAGGAGCGCGCCCTCGTACAGTCCGCGCTGCAGGAAGTTCTCGGCCACATACCGATACCGGTTTGTGTCGTCGATGCCCGGTCGGACGGATTCCTCCGCTTGGTCCAGGGCGTCCAGGGCGCGGCGTGAGCTGCCCAGCATGTGTTGGGCCGCCGCCTCGCACTGGTATGCCTCGACACGTTCGTGGACCGGCAGCGAACCCGGATCGAGTGTGCCCAGCGTCTCCAGCGCCGAACTGGGGGAGAAGGTCCGGAGTTGCGTTTGTGCCAAGCGCAGCATGGCGTCGACGCGGACCGACAGGACCGGCTTGCCGGTGGCTTCCGGGAACTCGTCCACCGATGTCACCCGTCGGCGGAGTTCGGTGGACTCGTCGATGCGGCCCTGATCCTCCAGGGTCTGCGCGAGTTCCAGCGAGATACGTGCCTCGCTCTCTTCGTCACCCCTGGAACGTGCCTCCAGAATGGCCCCGTGATAGGTCGCTTCGGCCTCCGGGTCGTTCAACTGGGTCTGGGTCCGCGACAGAAGCAGTTGCAGTCCCTCCCGGGGCCAGTCCCCCGCCTCGGATTCCAACACGGATCGGATCAGCTCATCGGCCTCGACCAGCCGGCCCCGGCCGAACAGGACGAGGGCCCGCAGGTAGGTGCCGACCCCCAAAGTGTCGATGGGTCCGGGGGACTGGGCCTTCAGCTCGTCGACGAGCGCGAGGCGACGTTCGACCTCGCTCCAGGCCGGGTCCGACGGGTTTGTCCTGGGCGTGCCCAAGTAGCCGTGCGCTACTGACGCGGCCACCGCGAGGTGACATGCTGCGACCGCCCTGCGACTGATCAGCGGCTCCCCGTTCACGCGCAGCCTGGGCTGCCCCTCGTCGAGGTACTCCGCTCCCAGAACTTCCTCGGCCAGCTCCCGGGCGGACTCGGGGGAGTCCGAGTCGCCTGCCTTACGGAGGGCATCCGACAGGATCTCCTCAGCCCGAGGATCCCCCGCCTGGAACCGGTGGTACAGCGCCTCCTTCGTGTACGTCCCCCACTGCTCGGGATGCGCCTCGGCCAGCGAGTCGAAGTGAGCGACGAACGCCTCGTGCAACTCCCCGAACACCCGATGCCCGGAGACCAGCAGCCGCATCGGTGCCAGTACGTTCGTGTGGAACACGACGGTGCTGTCGTCCCCGGAATGCCGTGACACCCAGGAGGACTTGGCCGCGTAGTCGAGGAGCCGTTGCCAGGATCGCTCCAGGTCCTCGTCGGTGGGCTCGGTCGGAGCGATGGGGAAGACCTTGTCGCTGCCGCGCAGGTGGTGGTCGTCCAGGCGTGGGTCGTCGGCGTCGGAGCCGTCGGTGATGCCTTTGGCCAGCCAGGGGCGCATGAGGGTGAACACGTCCTCCTTGCGCAGCCGCCGCGGAATCACGCCGTAGCGCAGCAACCAGCGCACCGCAGGATCCTCGATGCGCTGGACGATCCGGTCGATGAAGTAGCGGACGTGGGGCCCGTCGTCGTCGGCGAGTTCGGCGGCGGTGATGTCCGGGTCCTGTTCGATGATGTCCGCGAACAGGGCCAGCTTGAAGGGGAGCCCCTGTGCCTGGCGGACGGCGACGCGCACGAGCCGGCTGTCGCGGATTCCACGGACGTCCGTCAGATAGGACCGGGCCTGTGCCGCGGTGAACGGGCGGACCCTGATGTGTTTGACCTGTTTCCTCGGGAACGCCCTCAGCGCCTCGGGAATGCGGTCACGCAAGTCGTAGCGGCCGGCCAGGACGAGGCGCAGGGACGGGCATGCCTTCACCAGGTCGGCGAGCAGGCGCAGCAGGCGTTCCGCTTCGGTGTGGCCGTGCAGGAGCAGTTCTTCGAGGGTGTCGACGACGAGTACGGCGGGGCGGTCGGTGACGGCCAGGTTCAGCCGGTCGGCGAAGGCGGCGAGGAGGTCCGCCTGGATCGCTTCGCTGTCGAGGCTGTCGAGGGTGCCGGCGACTTCGCGGCCGGATTCGGAGGGCATCCGGTCGAGGAGGATCCGGTAGACGCCGTAACTGCTGGTGAGCGACTCGAAGGGGCGTCCGGGCAGGCGGCGGCCGAACTGTTCGGCCAGCTCCAGAAGCAGCAGCCAGGGGTGGCGGCCCACCGTGTGGGGGTTGACGACGTCGAAGTCGATGCGGGCGCACGGCACGTCACGCGGTGCGGGCACGCAGTGGCGGGCGACGAGCCAGCGCAGCTGCATGGTCTTGCCCGCGCCGCCGGGGGCGTACAGCTGCCAGACGCGGCGCTCGCCGGACAGGAGCCGTTCGGCTTCGTCGACGAGTCCGGCGGGCTGGAGGAACTGTGCGGAGCGGGCGTAGTCGGCGGACCAGTGGTCGCGGGCCCGCACGTATCCGGCGCGTTCCAGGCCGAGTTCGGAGATCTCGGGGCCGAGGTAGGGGAGCCGGTCGGGGTCGCCGAGTGCTTCGACGAGGTCCTGGCAGGTGGCGAAGTCGCGGCGCCGGTCCGCCGCGTCGAACCGCTCCTGGAAGAGGGACAGTGCGTCTTCGGAGGAGGGCAGCAGGAGATGTCGTACGGCTTCGGTGTGGTCGCCCGTCGTCAGTCGGTGCTCGGCGATCTCGCGTTCCAGGCGCAGGAGTTCGGCGGGCAGCGCGTCGCTGCCGCCGGTGCCCATCCAGTCGAGGAAGTAGGAGGTGCGGTCGGGTTCGGAGAGGGCGTACGTCCGTGGTGCGCCGCCCACCGGTCGCGCCACGCGCTCCTCGACCAGCTCGCGGAGGGCGGGTGGGTCGCCGGGGCCGCCTGCCGCGGGGGCGAGGATGCTCTCGTACAGGGGCTCGTCGAAGGTGCGGGCGACGGCGCAGACCCGCAGTGCGGGCGCCCAGTCGGGCGGGCGCACGGAACGGGCGATGTCCTCCAGGCTCTCGCCGGCGGCGAGTCGGCGGGTGAGATCCGCCAGCGGGTCGGTCACCGGGCCCCCTGTGCTTTGGCCTTGCGCCAGGCCGGCACGACCCGGGTGAGGGTGTCGAAGATCTCGACGTCGAAGTGCGGGCCCTGGAGCTCACGTACCTTTTCCAGCGCCTGCTCGATCCGCTCGTCGGGCGGGACACCGAGACGACGCCCGTAGGCCCGGGTGAGCCGCATGAACTGGGCGCTGTCGAAGTCGCAGACACTCACCCGGCCCAGCATGTGGGAGTCGGCTTCCGGAAGCACCCCGCTGAGCCACGGGTCAGGGGCGACGAGGATGAGCCGCAGCGGCGAGGCATGGCCGTAGGCGATCGGTCGCACCAGCCACTTGTACAGGACGTCGGTGAAGGCTCCCGGCATGATGCTGTCGGCGTGGTCGAGCGCGATGACCAGGGGCTGTCCGTCGGTGGGGGTACGCAGTGCGTCGAGGAATGCCGTGATGATGCGTTCCTTGCGCTTGTCGTAGGGGTCTCCGATCTCGTCGTCGAACGGCTGCCACTCGTCCTCGGCCGGCTCCAGTTCACCGCCCGGCAAGGTGGCGGCGCCCGTCAGGTGGTTGAGTACGGCGTTGAACGTGCCGAAAGCCTCCCTCGGCAGTTGGCACAACTGCTCGGTACTCGTCGCTTCCTGCCGGATGAGGCGCAAGGCGGAGAGCCAGTCCTTGTTCCGGGCGTGCGCGTTGATGGCCGGGGCACCGGGCGGAGGGCAGAGCTGGGTATTGAGGTCGACCGAGACGACGTGGTGTCCGCGCAGGAACCAGGTGACGAGGCACCAGTTGGTGAGCCAGGTCTTGCCGGTCCTGCCACTGTTGGTCTGCGAGTAGCCGCCGATCAGCAGCACCGGGCGGTCCGTTCCGTTCGGTGTACGGAACGGGTTGTCCAGGGCCCACCAGGCTTCCCGGCGTTCGTCGGAGCGTCCGACGAAACGGCTGAGTTCGACGTACTGCTTGCGTTGGCCGATGTCGTCGAACTTGGAGTGGGGCGGCAACGGGTAGTCGATGCAGAGGACTTGGTCCGGGGCGCATCGAGTGAGGAGCACCGGCAGTGCCCAGGAACCGGAGTTCGCCGCCAGCCCCGCGAGGTGAGAGCGGGCGGCGGCGACCGCGTCGTCCAGGGGGTGCGAGTGGCCCAGCCCCTCGTAGAACTTCGTGGAGAAGGCGACCGCCGCGTCCGATCCGATGTCGCCCTGCATCGACACCACAGCCCTGCTTCCCTCGTCCAGGAAAGCCTGCGCCATGCCGCCGATCCAGTCGGCGGGATCGGCTTTCCCCGAGTGGCAGGCGTTGAGGACGACCAGCATCGGCTTCCAGCCCGCGAGGTCGGCGATCTCCTCCGCGCTCAACTCCGAGTCGTGCGAGCCCTCTCGGGCCTGTGACAGGACAAGCACGGGGCTGCCCACGCCGGGGCGCGGCATGCCGTGGCCGATGAAGTGCACGATGTGCGGACGTAAGTCCTGGATGCGGTCGCGCAGTTCGGCCACGTTGCGGGGCGCGTCGAGCACCGCCAGATGTGCGCGGCCCGGCGAACGCTCCAACGCACCGGAAATCGACGCGAGTTCCTGTTCGGCCAGGAGGCGATCGTCGTGGGGCGGACTGCACACGACGACGAGGACCCGCAGGGGGCCGAGTTCCGTCGGCTCGGCGCTCGGCGGATCGTCGGCGCCGCCACGTCTCCACCGCAGTTCGGGCCGCCGCCACAGCCACTGGTTCCGGTGGCGCAGCAACTCCCAGGGCAGCGGCCGCAGTTCGGGCGGACCGATGTCGATGCGCACGCGCAGGGGGCTGCCCGCTGCCGCGCCGCTTCGCAGTTCGGCCCAGCGTGCGGACAGTTCGCCGCCGAGCAACGCCGAGTACAGCCGCTCGCCCGCCTGTTCCCGCTCGCTGTCGCCCACGCCCCGGTCAAAGACGGCGGTGAGGTCCTCGATCCGGCCCAGGTCGCCCAGCGGGGCGGAGGTCACCGGGCCGCCGTCCACCGAGAGTTGGACGACGGTCGTCGTCCCCGGCTCGCCGTCCGCGCCGTCGACGAGCCGCAGTGCCACGTCGACGCCGTCGGTCATGACGCGTCCGTGAGGGGCTCGTCGGAAGAGACGGAAGGGACGTCAAGAGCAGGTGGCGGCTGTTCGTCCGACGTCACCGTTTCGAGGACGGCGGCCGGATCGTCGTAGGCCTCCTCCAGCAGCACTGGGGGCACCGGCACGGGAGCCGCGCCCCGGCCCGGCTGGCGGGGCCCGTAGTCCGTCTTGACCTTGCCGAACCAGTTCTTGCGCAGGCGGGCGACGCGGAAGAAGGGGGTGGTGTCGGTGCCGAGCCACTCCAGGCCGACGCTGCGACGCCAGGCGACGCTCGCCCGGCCCGCGAGGTCGGCGAGGCCCAACTGGGCCTGGCCCGCGCCTGCTTGGAGGCGCAGTTCGACGACAGCTCCGCTCTCCGCGGCGGTCAGGACGATGCCGGAGCCGGCGGTGACCACGTCGGTCACGGCGAGCAGCGTGTCGTCCCACTCGTCCCAGCCACGCTGTACGAGCGCGGCGGCGAGGGCCCGTACGTCGGCGACGCCGGTCTCCGTCAACCCGCGATAGACGACAAGAGCGCTGTCGCCCTTCTCGAACCTGACCCGTGCGCCGAAGTCGGCGACCGCCAGCGCGGTGAGGCCGTCCATGGCGACGCCGGCCGCCTTGAACTGGAGGGACGCGGAGCCCTGGGTGTCATAGGTGTAGTCGTTGTGGGGTGTGCCGGGGCGCGGCTCGAACGGGACGCCCCGCTCCGACAGGCTTCCGGCGGTACGGACGCTGCCGTCCACGTTCTGCAGGACCTGGCCCACCTCGACACGTCCGGACAGGGGCCAGGACACCCACCAGCCCTTCCAGACGTCGTCGACGGCGCGGCGGTACAGCTCGTACGAGTCCTTCATGTCGTCCCCCGTGTGGTGCCCGTGCTGTTCTCGCAGCGTACTGCGATCGGCCGGCGCTCACCTGTCCTTGAGCGGGAGTTCCACCCACACCGTCTTGCCGATGTCCCGCTCCGCCACGCCCCATGTACGGGCCAGCACGGACACGATGACCAGTCCCCGGCCGTATTCCTCGGCCTCCCACCGGGGCACGATCCGCAGTTGCCGGTCGCCGCGCGTATCGCTCACCTCGATACGCAGGGTGTCCTCCGGGAGCAGCAGGAGACGCAGTTCGAAGTCCCGTCCCGGTACGCGTCCGTGCGTGACGGCGTTCGCGGCGAGTTCGGCGACGACGTGCTGGGCGGCGTAGTTCACGTCGCTGTCGTGCGGGTATCCCCACTCGGCGAGTTGCTGAGCGGCGAGTCTTCTGGCGAGGCGGGCGCCGCGAGGAGTTGAGCTGAGGCGCTGGGTCAGTTCGTCGGTGGGGGTGGCGATTTCCGAGTTCACGTTACCGAGCGTGGTCGTCCGGTTCTAATCTGACCAGGGGCGACTGGGGGACTCCGGGTATCCGTACGGGTGCGATGGGTTAGGGGTACGGGTTGTCGGCCGTGACCGGGACGAGGTTAAGGGCGGTGGCGTAAGTGACAGAGGATGCGGAGCGCAAGCCGGAGACTCCGGCGGAGGAAGCGGGTACGACGGGGTTGTTCACCGCACTGGGCAAGATGCTCAAGCGTCTGCGGGAACGGGCTGGGCTGACCCAGAAGGAGTTCGGGGTGATGGTGGGTTACGGGCCGGACGCCATCTCCGCCATGGAGCGCGGGGTGCGGATCACCAGGCCTGAGTTGCTGGAGAAGGCGGACGAAATCCTTGACGCCGGTGGGTTGTTGAAGGATGCGATCCCTGAGGTCGAGGAGGCGATGAAGAAGGCGCGGACGCGTCACCCCGAGTGGTATCGAGGGTACGCAAACATGGAGGCCACGGCAGTCGAGCTGCACTACTACGCCAATCAGGGCGTGCCCGGAATCTTGCAGACCGAGGACTACGCCCGCGCTGTGTTCTCCCGTCGACGGCCTCTCCTCGATGAGGAGACCATCGAGAAGCGTGTGGCCGACCGCTTGGCGCGCCAGCAGGTACTTGAACGGTGGCCGCCGCCCATGTCCGGCTTCGTACTCGAAGAGGTGGTACTGCAACGGCCGATGGGCGGACCCGATGTCCACAGGGAGCAGTTGCAGCAGATGCTCCGGATCAGCCACATGCGCAATGTGGAGATTCAGGTGATGCCGACCAGCCAGACGCAGCACCCCAACATGGACGGCGCGTTCAACTTGCTGACGCCCAAGGGGCATTCGCCAGTTGCGTACACCGAGGTCCAGGGGCACCCCCGGCTGATCACGGATGCCGACGAGGTACGGAAGATCGCCGACCGCTATGGGATCATGCGCGCGATGGCACTCACTCCCTTGGAGTCCCAGACCCTGATCAAGAAGATGTTGGGGGAGTAATGAACACCGACGCACTCACCTGGTTCAAGTCCAGCCACAGCGGCGGCGAAGGCGGCGAATGCCTCGAAGTCGCCTACACCTGGCGCAAGTCCAGCCACAGCAGCGGCGGAGGCGGCGAGTGCCTGGAGATCGCCACCTGCCCCCACGCCATCCACATCCGCGACTCCAAGCACCCCACCGGCCCTCACCTCACCCTCTCCCCTGCCACCTGGTCAGACTTCCTCCGGCACTCCTACTGATCCTCAGGACCGTGGGGATAGTCGGGCGACCGGTGCTGGAAGGACAGGATCTTCGGGTTCTGTACGACCCCGTCGCGGATCTCGATCGCCTTGCGGAGCGTGATGTCCGCGTCCCATGCCTTCGGGCCGTTCATGACCTTGCGCAGGTACGGCAGGAGCGCCTCGCTGATTTCCCAGGTGGCGGAGTTCCAGAGGTGGGACGGGCTGTGGTCGACGCCGTAGTAGTGGCAGCCGGGGCCCACCTCGTGCATGGGCTCGCCGAAGGTGGTCGGGCGGGCGAAACTGAAGCCCATGCCCTCGTCGCAGGAGACGTCGACGAAGAAGGTGCCCGGCCGGAACTGGGCCAGTTCCTCGTCGGTGACGAACGTGAGCGGTGCGTCGGTGTCCTGGAGGACGCAGTTGACGATTATGTCGAAGCCTGCCAGGTACTCCGCCAGCGGCATTGAACCGGCCGAGGTGACCGCCCGCAGGCGCGTCGGGTCTTCCTGCTCTTCCTCGAAGTGGGCCATCACCACCGACGGCATCGGCGAGGCCACTGCCGCCGCCGCGCGCTGGGTCAGGACCGTGACGTCGGTGACTCCCATGGCGCCCAGGCCCGTGACCGCTCCGCGTGCCGTGGCGCCGAAGCTGATGACGACCGCGCGCAGGCGGCGGCCGTAGTGGCCGGTCAGTCCGCCGAGCTGGAGGGCGTGCAGGACCGAGCAGTAGCCGGCCAGCTCGTTGTTCTTGTGGAAGACGTGGACGCTGAAGGCGCCTGCGGAGGTCCAGTGGTTCATGGCCTCCCAGGCGATCAGGGTCAGCCGTCGGTCGATGGCGATCTGCGTCATCTTCTCGTCCTGCACGCAGTGCGGCCAGCCCCACAGCACCTGGCCCTCGCGCAGTTCGGCGATGTCGTCGTGCATCGGCTTGGGCAGCAGTATGGCGTCGCACTCGGCGACGAGCTGTTCACGGGAGCGCAGCCCGGCCACGAGTGGTCGCAGCGCGTCGTCGGCGATGCCGAAGCGTCGGCCGTAGCCCTCTTCAAGGAAGATCTTCCCGCGCAGGTCCGGGGCGATCCGGTCGAGGTGACGGGGGTGCAGCGGAAGGCGGAACTCGTTCTCCTTGCGGGAGGAGGCGAGTACTCCGAGACTCATGAGGCTCATGTGGGGCGGCTCGTTTCCGGCCGGGCACGAGGTGCTCCGGCATTGCCGTTCCCCGAGGGCGACGCCGAAATGGATGACGGCATGCGAGGTGCGCTCGGTAGCACCCACGGTACTCCGTCCGGCGTATGACCCGAGCACAACCCGGGCTCAACCCAGGCACAACCTGGCACTACGGCACCGAACCGCTCACAGTGGGTGATTCTCAGTGTTCCCGGCGGCGGTCCCGGCGGCCCAGCAGCGACCCCACCTCCTCCCACGCCCGTCCGCTCAGCAGTGGCCGGAAACCGTTGAACAGGGCGAGCAGGTCCGAGCCCCGCTGGTCGCGGAAGACCGGGTTCACGCGGGCCAGGTCGAGTTCGTTCGCGGCCGTCAGTTCGGCGAGGTCCTCGCACCGGCTGCGGAGCACGGTCCGGGCGCGGCCGGTGAAACGGTCGTGGAACACGGCGTCCGGGGCGGCCAGGCCCGGGTAGGTCGCCTTGCGGTCCATGGCCGCGTACACATGCACGATCTCCTCCGCCTCCGGGCCGATCACCCTCGCCAGTTCGGCGCGGCGGTCGAGGGAGAGCAGGGCGGTGGGGAAGCCGTCGGTGCCGTATGCGGCATGGCAGAGGCCCGCCAGCCGGAGGGCCGGTCTGGCCTCCCAGGCGGCGAGCAGTCGGTACACCCGGCAGAGGTGGGCGAGCAGGGTGCCGCCGGGGTGCGCGATCTGTTCGGCGCCCAACTCCCTTAGGAATCCCACTGCTTGGGCGGCTGGGGACGGGGCGAGAGCGGGAGTAGGAGCGGGGGGAGGGAGAGACGTTGAGGGTGAGGGAGGGGAAGCGGACATGGGGTGGCGTCCTCTCGGTGCGCGAAAGGTCGGCACCCGTCCGCTCCCCGCCCTCGGTCCGGACCCCGGCGGGGGCGCGGGACGGGTTGCCGCCTGGGCCCTGCACCGATCGTGACGTACCGCCCATACCCAGTCAATCCTAAGGTTCTGTCACCAACTCCAAGTGCTAGCTTGGGTGTTGTGACCCTGGATGACCTGCGTGTCTTCGTGGCCGTGTGCCGGGCGGGGAGCCTGAGCGCGGTGGCCCGTGATCTCGCGTGTACGCAGTCGGCCGTGAGCCAGCATGTGAAGCGGCTGGAACGGGAGACCGGCGTCAGCCTGGTCGAGCGGCATGCGCGGGGAGTCGTGCCGACCGCGGCCGGGCGGGTGTTGCAGGCCGCCGCGTCGGAGGGGATCGCCGGGCTGGATCTCGCGTTGCGGCAGCTCAAGGATCTCGTGGACGGGGAGAGCGGGTCGGTGCGGGTTGCCACCGGTGCGACGACCGTGCGGCACTTCATGGCGGAGGCGGTTGTCGCCTTTCGGCGTCAACACCCCAAGGTCAGCCTGGAGTTCCGTACGGAGAACTCCAGTCGGGGGTGTTTCGCGGCGCTTGCCGACAGTGAGCTGGATCTTGCGTGGATCACCATCGGGGCGCCTGTGCGGGGGATCGAGCAGCGGGTGGTGATGGAGTTGCCGTGGGTGCTTGCTGTGGGGGCGGGGGAGGCGCTCGCGCGGCGGGACTTCGCGGAGGTGGAGGATCTGCGTGATCTGCGGTTGATTCGGCTGCCGCCGAACTCCACGTCCGCGGCGCATCTGGATGCGGCGTTCGCTGAGGTGGGGGTGCCGCCGGTGTTCGACACGAGTGTCGCCGACTGGGATACGGCTTTGTTGTTGGCCGAGTTGGGGCTTGGGTATGCCGTTGTGCCTGCGGTGCCCGACTTGGCGGTGCCGGGGGGCGATGGGCCGGTGCGGTTGATTCCGCTTCGGGGGTTGCGGCCGTTGGCGGTGGGGTGGGCTGTGCGGAGGTGGGATGCGCTCAGTCCGCTGGCGCGGGCGTTCGCGGATACGGTCGCTGACAGTTGTCGAGGGTAGAGCGGGTCGTTCGTCGGCTGACGGCCGGTGGGGGCTTGTCGCGCAGTTCCCCGCGCCCCTAAAGGCAGAGCGTTTCCGTTGCCCCCATCGCCACGCGCCCCATCGCCACGCGCCCCGCGCCCCGCGCCCCGCGCCCCGCGCCCCGCGCCCCGCGCCCCGCGCCCCGCGCCCC
>NZ_JBSFDA010000153.1:0-24489 GCF_053593675.1 Streptomyces sp. NPDC002156
CGCCGCCCCTACCCGTCCCATCCTTCTGGGGGCTGCGCCCCCAGACCCCCGCTTGTCGGCCTGAACGGCCTCGTCCTCAAACGCCGGACGGGCTGAAATGCCTGGGCCTGGGCTGAAAGATCAAGCCCGGCCGGCACCACCCAGCCCGTCCGGCGATTGAGGACGAGCGCGTTCAGCGCGAAAAGGGGGTCTGGGGGCGCAGCCCCCAGGGGATGGGAACGGGTAGGGGCGGCGGGGGCGAAATCCTGCGTTTCGCCGGCCCCCTACGACCCGCTCGCGTTGGATCGCCCGAAGAACTCGATCTCCGCGATGGCCACCTGCTTCTCGGCGGACGCCGCATGCGCGGAACGGAGTACGAACCGCACCGCACTCACCGACCCGACACGAAACGCCCGGCTCTGCGGGCCCGCACCCTGGTCCAGCGTCAGGACACGCGTCGTCTTCGTCCCGTCAGCCATGGTGATCTCGGCATCGATCCGCTTCGGCAGCGCCGACTCGGTGATCGTCTCGGCCCGCGCCGAGACACCGGGAGTGATCATGACGTCCAGCAGCCGGGTCGGCTCGGTGAAGCGCACCTCGATCCACTCCCCCTCGCCCGACTGGGCGACCCCGGGCCCCCACCAGGTGTTGCTCCGCTTGTCGAAGAGCAGTTCGGGCTTGTGCCCCGGGTAGGAGCGCGAGGCGGTCACCTTGTCCGGGTCCACCGGCGCCCGCTTGGCGAAGTGGTCGCGTACGCCGTTCACCGCGTCGCCGACGTTCATGATCGCCACGATCACCAGGGTCAGCACCAGCGCCCCGACCACCCAGTTCAGGACGCGCCCGAAGCCCCGGCGCAGTCGCGGACGGTCCCCCGCCCACGGCGTCTCACCGTTGCGCAGGTCGAGCAGCCGGCGCCACCACGGCCGCCGCAGAGCGGGCTGGTCGGGGCCATGGCCCGACATGGGCATGGCGCAGCGCACGCAGAAGTGCCGGTCGGGCATGTTCGGGGTGGCGCACCAGGGGCACGGGAGGCCGCCCTGCACACCGGGATCCCGGCCCGGCGTACGAACCTGCGGCCGGTCGGCGACCGGGCGACCGGGCAGCACCGGCGCGACGGACGGCTCCGGGGCGGCCCGGGGTTCGGGGTCGGACACCGGCACGAGGAGGGACCTGACGCGGGCGGCGGTGTCGTCCGGGGAGTCCGGAGCGGGGGCGGGACCCCCAGCGGGCTCAGCAGGCACCGCAGGCACCGCAGGCACCGCAGGCTGAGGCAGGGTGTCGTCATCGGCACCCTCCGGAGCCTCCGCCCGCTCGTCCGCCCGTTCGTCCGGGCGCTCGTCCGGGCGTTCACCGATCCGCTGGTCCAACCGCTGATCCAGCCGCTCGTCCAGTCGCTCCAACCGTTCGCCCAGCCGCTCCAGCCGTTCGTCCGCCCCCTCCGGCTCTTCCTCCGTCCGGGTCGGCTCCCTACGAGGTGCCCCGGCGTCACCGGGCCTCGGGCTGAAGAACGTGTCCCGACCGGGTGCGGGGGCCGTGGACGCCCCGCTGCTCACCGGCCGGGGCTCCTCACGACGCGTTCCCGCCGTACCCGCCGTACCCACCGCGCCCGCGGACTCCCCCGCCGGCACGGCTACCGGATCGGCGGCGCCACCCCGGGGCGCGCTCTCCCGCTCCGACCAGCTCAGCACCGCCCCGCAGGCGTCGCAGAAGGACTGGCCGGGCTCCGCCCGTGTTCCGCATTCGGCGCAGCTCTGGCTGGTCATCTTTCCGGGGTCCTTTCGGCGGCGGTCACCTTGACCGTGTAGGGCATGTGGGCGGGTCGGGCCGCGGCCACGAGGCTGTCGAGCCGGTGTTCGTCCGCGGGTGTCGGGTCGGGCAGCCGCAGGGTGACCCGCAGATGGGGGCGGGGGTCGCCGGGGACGGGGCCGAGGGGGCGGGCGTGCCAGGTGGCGGCGCCGCTCTCGGTGATCTCCGGGGTCACGCCGAAGGCGAGCCGTACGGCCTCGGACAGGCCTCGTACGGTGCCGCGTATCCGGTGCAGATACGCGGCGGCGGCGACGGCCGCGCGCAGCCGGTCCTCCGGTTCGGTGCCGTCGATCTCGGCGCCGACCCAGCCGCCGAGCCAGGTGGTGAAGTCGAGCGGGGCCAGGGACGGCGTGAAGTAGGAGTCCATGCAGTCCAGGGCGTTGTGGATCGGAGCGATGACGTCGTCCAGGCCGCCGACGAAGCGTTGCGCCAGATCGTCGTCGGCGAAGACCGCCGGAAGCATCGCGCCGATGGGCGCGGAGGAGCCGAGTCCGTCGATGGAGCCTCTCAACGGGCCCTCCCCGAGCGCTGGTTGGCTGTGCTCATGCGCCGTCCCCGATCACTCGCACCCGGTGGTCGAAGGAGAACACCAGGGACGGCGGGGCGAGATCGATCCGGTTCGTCGCCTCGCCTCGCTTGCCGGTGAGCGGGTCGGCCGGGTGCAGCTGCACCTCGTCGACCAGCTCGACGCCGGGTACGCGCTGCAGGACCGCGAAGACCTCGCCGGACTGCACGGGACGTCCGAAGGGCCAGCCCTTGCCGTCGGTGCCGCCGGTGAGCGGGTCGAGGTGGCGGTAGAGGGCGTCGTGCGCCTGCCGCCGTACCCGGTCCGTGTCGACGCCCCGGAAGGCGTGCACCGTCGCGACCACTGTGACGCCCTGGTAGAAGGGCGGGCCGACCGCCAACCGCGTCCCGATCAGGCGTCGTTCGTCGAGGTGCCGGGTGATGCGCTGCAACAGGGCGTCACCGGGGACGAGTTGCTCGAAGCGCAGGCGTCCGCCGGGGTCGGGGACCGCCTGCGGCACCACCAACACCCTTACCGCATAAGCCCCGTGCTCGCCCTCCTCCCCTTCCAGGCAGGTGATGCGGGCGGTCTCGGGGGCGGCGCGTCGGGCCAGTTCCTCGTAGTCCCGGAGGGTGACCGCGCGTTCCTGGGCGCGCAGGGTGATCGGCGCCCGGACCTTCGCCTCCTCGACGGTCTCGCCGTCGACCCCACCCCGCGCGGCCTCCCGGTTGTTCACCTCGGAGACGTACGGGATCGAGCTGCGCAGCACCTGTACCGCGCCCCGGGCGACGTTGCCGGCCCTGCCCCCGCCGGTGCGGTAGCGGCGGGCGCGGAGCACCGCGCCCTTGGGCGGGACGGCTCCGTACTGGCGCAGGGTGCCGTCGGGTTCGCGGACGGCGGGGCCGAAGGCGATCTCGCCGGTCGCGGCGTCGAGGGTGAGATGGCGGTCGTCGGGGGCGGAGGCGGAGAAGTGCGGGACGACCTGCCAGTCCGTCCAGCCTTCCGGTCCTGCGGCGGACTGGAGGAGCAGGGGCGGGTCGTCGCCGACGACGGGCGCGTTGGCCAGGCGGAGGCGTTGGCCGGGCAGCCCTGTGGACTCGCCGAGGGCCTCGTCGTACACGGTGTCGGCGTGGATGGCGCGGGTGGTGCCGCCCATCGTGAAGGCCTCGGCGGACCGGATGGTCGGTGAAGTGGTGTAGAAGGGCTGGTTCTTGAGGGGTTCGGTGACCCGGCAGCGCAGCCAGCCGGCCTCCCGGCCGCCGGTACGGGAGAGGGTGTGGCCGCCGGGGATGTGCAGGATGACCTCGCCGGGGCGGTTGAGGCCGCCGGTGCCGTCCCGGTCGACCTCGCAGGCCACCCAGCCGTCCTCGGTCCATGCCTCCCACACCAGCGGCGGCTGGCGCGGGTCGACGCCGACGCCGTCGACACGGCTGTCGAGGTCGAGGGCGATCGCGCAGTGCGGTACGGCCGCGCTGAGCCCGAACAGCATGCAGTCACCGGGGCTCGGGGCCTCGGCGAAGCACAGCACGTCCTTGCCCTCGGTGAGGTCGGCGGTCCGGTCGGCGACGGGCACGCCTTGGTTCTGCACGACCAGGTGACCCAACTCGCAGGGCACGATGGCGAGTTCGTGTTCCGTGGCGAAGACGACGGCCTCCTCGCTCTCGGTGCGGAGCGTGGCCGCCTCGGTGCCGGACGGCAGCAGCACGGTCTCCTCCTGGGGCGCCGACAGCCAGAACGTCACGTCCGTGCGGGCCGCCGAGGGCGGGAAGAGGGTGATGCCCACGAGGTCGAGAAAGGCGAGGTGGTTCTTCTCCGGGACGCGGTTGAGGCGGTAGACGATCTGGTCCGCCATGTGCGCGACCGTCTCCACGAGGGTGACACCGGGGTCGGAGACGTTGTGGTCGGTCCACTCCGGGGCACGCTGCTGGATGTAACGCTTGGCGTCGTCGACGAACTGCTGGAAGCGGCGGTCGTCGAGGTTCGGGGAAGGCAGGGCCATCGGTGATCAGCGGTCGCTTTCAAAGGAGTTGCCCAGATCGCCGGAGCCACCGAAGCCACCGGGGCCACCTGAGTCACCGGACGCGTCGGGCTCCTCGTGGGAGGGGATGACGTAGAAGGGGAAGACAAGGCTGCGCGGGTTGTTGGTGCCCCGGATCGAGTAGCGGACGTCGATGAACAGCACGCCCTGTTCGGCACCGGCGGTGACCTCGACGTCGTCGACCTCGATGCGCGGCTCCCAGCGGTCGAGGCTGGAGTACACCTCGTGCTGGATCCGCCCGGCGGTGGCCTCGTTGACCGGCGCGAACACCAGGTCGTGGATGGCGCAGCCGAATTCGGGCCGCATCGGGCGTTCCCCGGGCGCGGTGGCGAGGACGAGCCGGATGGCCTCCTCGACCTCCCGCTCCCCGCTGACGAGGGCGATGCCCCCGGTGGGCCCGATGCGCAACGGGAACGCCCACCCGGAACCGACGAACTGCTCGGCCATTTCCGGCCCACCTGCCTCACTGAATCGGTCGGGGCCCTTACGGGATCGGATACGGCTTGTTGTTGACCATCACCAGGCCGTTGAGCATGAGGGAGACGGCCCGAATGCCCACGTTGGCAACGGAGTTGATCTGGACCGTGCCGGCCGTGCTGATGGTCGCGGCGCCGGCCGCCTTGAGGCTGAGGGCGCCGAGCGCGTCCACGTTGACCGCGCCGCCGAGCGACTTGAGACTGACGATGCCGCGGCCCTGGAGGTTGAGCATGCCGCCGCTCTTGATGTTGATGGCCCGGCGGGCGCTCAGCGTCAGATCGGTACCGGCATCCACGGACACCGAGGTACCGCCGCTGATGCTGACGGCTCCCTTGCTGTCCACGGTGATCTCGGTCTTGGTGCGGTCGAGATTGATGGTCAGCCGGTCGTTGCCACTGGCGATGCGCACGCCCTGCTTTCGGGCGCCGGTCTGCTGGCTGAGCAGGTCGACCCGGTTGCCCTCCCGGTCGGACAGGGTGTGCCGGATGGCCTTCTTCTTGAGCGGGTCGTGCAGCCACACGTCCTTGACGACGGTCGGCTTGTCCCGCCCGTTGTAGAGCCCGCCGACGACGAAGGGATGGTCAAGTGCCCCTCGGTCGAAGGCGACCAGCACCTCGTCCCCCACATCGAGCGGAAAGATCCCGCCGCCGCCCTTCCCGCCCAGCTGCACGACCCGCGTCCAGTCGCTCACGTACGCGTCGTCCAGCCACGGGAACTGGAGCTTCACCCGCCCTTGCTTCAAGGGGTCCTGTACGTCCGTGACCAGCGCGTTGGCCACGCCGGGCAGCCGGGGTGCGGTGGTCGCGGCGCCGCCGGAGGCGAGGCCGAACAGGGAGCGCCACTGGCGTCCGCTGACCGTCACCAGGGTCTCGTAGTGGTCGCCGTCGCCGAAGACGTGCCGTACGGAGGTGCAGGTGTACTTGCCCTCGAAGGGCTTGCCGACGTCGGCCAGGGTCACCGGAACCCCGGGGCGCAGTTTCGGGTTCCCCCGCACGGTGACCTCCAGCTCGGCGAAGGAGGAGGTGACGTCGTCGGCGAGGGCGCCGGCCGCGAACTTGACCTCGGACTGACGGTCGTAGGGCGTGTCCGTCTCGACGAGCACGCCCGCCTTGAAGGGCGCGGAGGCCTTCTTCGGGGTGGTGCCGATGCCGATGAGCGGGGTGGTGGCGGCGGGCGAGGTCGCGGTGAGCTTCTTCTTCGTCGTCACGTCCCACCCTCGCGCCTCGACCTTGGCGATCTGGTCGGCGGAGGTGACGGCGGCCCGGCAGCGCAGGACGTCCGTACCGGCCTCCAGCACGAACGGGCTCTTCTCACCCGGGGTGCTGACCGGCGGCGCGCCCGACGCGGGGTCGGGCGTAAGAAACTGGAACTTCCCTTTCTCGTCAAGGGACATGACCATCTCGTTCTCGTCGGCGAGCCGCGCGAGGAAGTCCCAGTCGGTGATGTTGGCCTGACTGATGAACTCGTAGACGGTCTTGGTGGCCTGGATCTTCCCGACCTGAACTCCCGCCGTGGCGACGACCTTTCGGGCGATGTCGGAGGCGGTCTGGTTGCGGTAGGCGGCCACTCTGCGCTGCCGCATCAGCCGGTGCCCGGGGTCGTAGCCACGGATCACGGTGAAGGTGCCGGTGCCGTCGTAGTCGGTCTCCATACCGGTGACCTCGCCCGTGATCAACGGGTCGGCGGCCCCCTTCCCGGCCGCAACGGGCGCCAGGACAACGGGAGTTCCGAAGTCGACGCCCAGCTTGCCGAGGACGAGGTGGTAGGGGTCGCGGAAGGTGAGCCGGAAGGCCCCGGGCACCCCGGCGCCGAGGTCGACCCACCCACCGACGAGGAGAGAGGCAAGATCGTCGGGCAGCTTGGCGCCCCCGATCTTGACGCTCATGAGGCTGGAGAAGGCGATCTGGACCATCAGGCACCCACCTCCTCGGCGGCCGGCAGGATCAGTTCGAGCCCGTTCGGCAGCCGGTTCGGGTCGTCGATGCCGTTCAGCTGGGCGATGGCCCGCCAGGCGCTCGCGTCCCCGTACTCCCGCCAGGCCAGCGACTGCAACGAATCGCCAGCAACGACCCGGTGCACGCGCTGCGCGGTGAGCGCGCCCGACGTCGGGTTCTGCCCCTTGGTCTGGCTGGGAATCTCGTGCAGATGCACCTGACAGGTGGCCCGGATGGGCACACCGGTAGTCCCGAAGAGGGTGTAGGTGGCGTCCACGGAACTGACGTACGCGGTGAACCGGGCGGTGGAGAACGACCCCCACTCGAAGACGACCCACGGCGTCGACGACTGATTCGCGGCGATGCTCTTCGCGGTCGTCTCACAGCAGGAGAACAGCGCCTCGACCTTCTTCAGGACGCTGTTGCTGCTCGGCTCGTCGGACGAGTCGAGGAAGATCTCGACGGTCATCTCGCGCGGCAACGGCCCCAGGAACTCGGGCAGCGAGCCGTCCCGGACGGCCGCGGTGGGAGTGGTCTTCCACTGGGCGCGCCGACTGAGCGACAGCTGGGAGGGGTTGAAGTCGAAGCTGAAGTTCTTGATGAGCCCGCCGGGTGTGGTGCTGTAGCCGATCGGCGGCTCGTGAATGGCCAACGTGGCCCGCACCAGGCTCTTCCCGGCACCGCCCTTGCCACCCTTGCTTCCCTTAGCCATGTTTCTCGCCGCCCTTCTCAGTCCGTGAAGCCGTGGTGGGTGATCTCCAGGACCTCCGTGGCCACGCTCGGGTTGGCGGGGTCCAGGGAGGGGCCCTGCCAGCTCACGGGCAGTACGTCGATCAGCCCCCAGCGCGCCACCTCCGAACCGTCGGCGCGCAGCGCGGCGATCTGGGCGGTGGGCCGGGTAACTCCCGTGGTCACACTGGAGATCCACGCGGCGACCTTGGAGGTGTCCGGCGTCAGCGGCCGGGTCAGCCGGATGTTCGAGAACGTCACCCGCGACGGAAGCGCCCACACGAACCCGTTGTTGCCGCCCTCCTGGTGATGCTCGATCTCCACCGCGGACGACAGGCCCTCGCACCCGTTGAAGTAACCGAGGCTCTCGCCGTCGATGGTGAGGGTGAAGAAGATCGTGGAGCCCGGGTCGGTATCGGTGGACATGGGGGCCTTTCAACGGGCTTGTCGTCGGAGGGAGTTGAGGGAGGTACGTGTCAGTCAGTGACGGGGGTCGCGCAGCTTCCCGATGCGCTCACGGTCGAGCCGCAGTTCGGTACGGACCTTGCGGGTGACCCTGTCGATCAGCCGGTGGGTGAGTTCGTCGAGCTGGTGATCGTCCAGGTCCTTCGCGTCGAAGGGGGGCGGGGACTTTGCCCCCGACTGGGTCTGGGACTGGGACTGGCTCTGGGACTGGGACTGGGACTGGGTTCGGGCTGTGGGTGGCGGGGGCGGTGGCGTCTTGGGGGTGTTCCGAGGTGCCGCCATGCGCTGGATGCGGACGGCTGCGGGTACGGGGGCCGGTGCGGGCGCGCTGCTGGTGCTCGGCGGGCGCGGCGGGGCCGGTGGGGTGGGGTGCGTGCGCTGTACAGGGGTACTGCCGCCGACGGTGCCGTGCGCGACCGGGGGCGGCGACAGGGACACGGGGGCGTGTCCGAGGGGGGCGGCTGCCGGGTGCCCGGAGGTGGGTGCAGTGGTGGGTGCAGGGCGCCTCAGGAGTACGGCCTTGGGAGCGACGGGGAGGGCCCGGGGGGTGCCCGTCTCAACGGGGGTGGCGGTCGGGTGCCCGGAGGTGGGTGCGGTGGTGGCTGCGGGGCGCCTCAGGGGTACGGCCTTGGGGGCGACGGGGAGGGCCTGCGGGGTTCCTGTCGCGACGGGGGATGGCACGGGGATCGTCGTGGTCAGGGGGTGGGCGGAGGAGAGGGCGCGCTGGATTCGAGGTGGGGCGGGGCGTACTGGGCGTACGGCGGCGGGGCGGGCGGGGGCTGCCGGGGGTGCTGGCGGTATGGGATGTGCGGGGGCTTCGTTCGGGGTGGGCATCGCGGCCAGCGCGGGTGCCTTGTTGGTGCCCGGTGCTTCAACCGGGTTGGCCGGTACGGGGGTCAAGGGTGCCGGAGATGTGGTGACGGCACGCTGGACGGGCGCTCCGGGCACGGGCATCGGAGCTGGCGCCGGTGCCTTGTTGGTGCCGGGTGCTTCAACTGCCTTGGCCGGTACGGGGATCGAGGGGGCCGGAGATGTGGTGACGGCACGCCGAATTGGCGCTCCGGGGGCGGGCATCGGGGCCGAGGTGGGTGCATTGTTGGCGCCGCGCGCTTCAACCGGCTTGGCCGGTACAGGGATCGAGGGCGCCGGAGGTGTAGTGACGGCACGCTGAACAGGTGCTCCGGGGGCGGGCATCGGGGCCGGTGTCAGTGTCCGTATCGGTATCGCGGGGGCGCCCGCGCTGGATCCGGGGATGCCGGGGGCCGTCGGTTGGACGCGCCTCGCCAAGGGGGTCGCGTCTGCGGGCGGTGCGGTGAGCGGTGCTCCCAGGGAGGTGCGGCGGCGGGGTGCGGGCGGTGCCGGGGTGGTGGACGTGGGCTGGGCCGCGCTCCGGGTCTCGGCAGCGGACGTTCGCTGGATGGGGGCGGCCAGTCCGGCCAGGGGCTTGGTCTGGGGGTGCGGTGCGGGGGTGGAGGTCGCCGCCGGGGGCGTCGGGACGGTGGGGTGCGGTGCCTGGGCCTGGGCCTGGGATGAAGCCGGGGGCGTGCTGCGGGTGGTGCCGGGCACGGCGACGCGCTGGGTGCTGGGTGCCGTGGGGTCTGTTGCCTGGGCTGCGGAAGTGCGCGCCGGGGAGGGCGAGTTGGCGGGTCGCGGGGTGCTGACAGCGGGCGCCTGCCGGACCGGGGTGCCGGACGCCGGGGTCGCCGGGGTCGCCGGGGACGTGATCGACAGCGGGGAGGCGGGGGTGGCGGTTCGCGTACCAACGTCGGCGGAGGGCGTCTGTCGAACCGGGGCGCCAGCTGCCGGGGGTGCGGGAGCGGTGACCGGGGTCGCGGAGGTGCTCGCCAACCCCGTCGAGGCGGCGGCTCGTTGCACAGGGGCCGAGTCAGATGCCAGCGAGGGCCCAACCGGTCCCGGACGTACGGCACTTGCACTCGACGACGGGACGACGACGGGACGTGCCGGCTCGATGCCCCGCGCGACGGCAGGAGTCGTTGACGGTCCCGCAGGGGCGGACCCGGGGCTTGTCGGCACGGCAACCGGGCGTACCGGAACGGCGGTTGGCCCCACTGGATCGGCAGCCCTCTGCACCGTGGCTGCGGAACGCCCCGCAGCAGTGGTCGCAGACCCCTGAGAAACGGAACTGGACCCGGAACCGGACGGCGCGGCAACGGGTCGTACCGGCACAGCAGTTGACCCCACCGGAGCAGCAGACCTCTGCACCGCAGCCGAAGCCCCGACCGACGCGGCACCCGAACCCGGGGAAGCCGCAGTCGGACGTACAGGAGAAGCGTCCGCCACCGTCGAGGTGACATCCGGCGTCACCGGAAGCGCGCCCGAGTCCACAGAGGTCGAGACGCCGGCCGAAGCCCCCGGGACGACAGCCCGAGGCACGGGAACGGCAACCGGGGCCTCCGGAGCACCAGCCCCCGTACCACCCCCGGAACTCCCCGTAGGCGCCCCCGCAGCCTGCTTCCTCGCCACCGGCAGGCTCCGCCGCTGCACCACCGGCGCACCGGAAACCCTGGTCAGCGGCACAGCACCGGCCACGGACGAGGACACGGCAGCGGAGGAGACTCCGGAACCGGCCGTACCCGCACCCGCAGAAGACCCACCACCGGCAACAGGCAGCACCCCCGCCGAGACGGGCACCACCCCGGCAGCCGCACGCCGCTGGACAACCGGCACAGCCCGCGCAACGGGCCGTTGCCCGGCAACCGGCACCTCCCCCACGGCGGCAGCCGAGCCCGCGCCGGAGGACGACGACCCACCCCCCGAACGCCCCACCACCGGCACGACCCGAGGCCCCGCCGCCCGAGCGACCACCCCCGGAAAACTCACCCGCTGAACGGAGGCAGCATCCGCCACCCCACCAGCCGTCTCCTCCTCCGGCATCGCCAACGGCAGTGACAGTGAAGGCAGTTCAAGCCCCGTCCCCGGACCGCGCGACTCGACGAGCGCCCCCTTCACCAGGCCGCTCGGCGCGTCGTCGAGGACCGCGTGGGAGAGGGTTCCGGTGAAGGAGGGGTTCTGCCAGGTCGTGAGCCGGGCGGCGAACCCCGCGTCGGCGACCCCCGGGCGGCCGACGGTGGTCGCGCGCTGGATCGGCGGCAGCGCGGACCACCCGGCCGACGGAACACGAGCCCCGGAACCGGACGAAACGCCCTCGGTCCCGACCTCGCTGCCGCCGTCAACTCCCCCATCAACTCCCGTATCAGGGAGAGAACTTGCGGCCCCCCGACGACGTGACCTCAACCGTCCGACGATGCCCACGCCTCACCCCTCGCCCGCGGCGCGCGTGACGAGGGCCGCGATCTGGTCCGTGTAACGGCGCCGGTCGCGGTGTTCGAGGTCGAGGATCTCGTCCATGCTCCAGTGGAAGTGGTAGGCGACGTACGCGATCTCCTCGTACAGCCGGTCGGTCGCGTACGTCACGATTCCCCCAGGCGGCTCCCGCCGAGTTCGACCTCGAAGGGCTGCTCGCAGTGCGGGCAGGTCACCCCGGCGCGGGTGTGTCCCTCGGCGTTGATCTGCCGGTAGAAGTCCTGGAGGAAGGCGAGGTCGGAGGCGAACATGTTCTCCACCACGCCGTCGTGGACGAGTGGCAGCGAGCCGAGCCGGGTGATGACCCGGCCGAGCAGGACCACCGACAGATACGCCGGGTTCTCCTGGACGCGCATGTCCCGCAGGGGGATCAGCTCGTCCCGGGCCGTGGCCAGCCGCATCACACCGTCGCGGTGCACCGTGCCGGCCTCGTCGACGTATCCGCGCGGCAGCTCGAACTCGAACTCGGTGCGCAGCCGTTGGGGGGTGGCGGCAGCGGCGAGCTGCTGCTCGGCCACCGGTGCCGCCTCCGCCCCGAGGGAGGCCGGACCGGGGTCGGCGAGCGCCGCCCCGGCCGGCCTGGGTGCCGTACGACGCATTACTCGATGACCAGTTCTTCGAACGTGATCGTGACCGTCTCCTGCAGCGCGGACGCCTCGCCGGCCTTCACCGTGCTGGTGTCGATCTTGCTGCACCAGGCGTTGCGCATGTTGTAACGCTTGACCGGGTTGTTCTGGTAGTCCATCACCATGATCGTGGCGTTCTTGCGGGCCGTGCCCATCTGACCGGCGACCGACTCGGTGATCCACTGGTTGAAGGCCGAGGACTGGGTCATACCGCGGACGACCGTGCAGGTGCCCGCCTTCTTCACGCCCGGCAGCTTCTTCGTGACGGGCTTGCCCTGGGCGGAGACCTGCTGGTACTCGATGACGTCCTGCTCGATGCTGAGGCCGCTGACCTCGGCGAGGTACTCGACCATCACGCCGTCGATCTGCAGGCCGAAATTGTGTGAGGTGAGGGCGTCACCCGGCTGGAGACTCATCTGGCTCTCTTAACTCTCTTGATTCTCGGTAGGTCTGGGGTACTTGACGATCACGGCAGTCACGCGCAAAGCCAGAGGGGAGGCCTACTCCTCCAACTCCCCGCTGCCGCCCGAGAACTGGGCCAGCCGGAAGATCACGAACTCGGCGGGCTTGACCGGCGCGATGCCGATCTCGCAGACGACCCGGCCGAGGTCGACCGACTCCGGCGGGTTGGTCTCCTCGTCGCACTTGACGTAGTACGCCTCCTCCGGCCGCTGGCCGAAGAGCGCGCCGCTGCGCCACTCGTTGACGAGGAACGCGGAGACGTTGCGCCGGATCCGGGCCCACAGCTGGTGGTCGTTGGGCTCGAAGACCACCCACTGGGTGCCGATCAGGATCGACTCCTCCAGGTAGTTGAAGTAGCGCCGCACGTTGAGGTAGCGCCACGCCGGGTCGGAGGACATCGTGCGGGCGCCCCAGACGCGGATGCCCCGGCCGGGGAAGGCGCGGATGCAGTTGACGCCGATGGGGTTGAGGAGGTCCTGCTCGCCCCGGGTGATCTGGATCTCCAGGTCCACGGCGCCGCGTACGACCTCGTTGGCGGGCGCCTTGTGCACACCGCGCTCGGAGTCGTTGCGGGCCCAGATGCCGGCGATGTGGCCGCTCGGCGGGATCATGCGGGCCTGGCCGGTGGCCGGGTCGAAGGCCTTGATCCAGGGGTAGTACAGGGCCGCGTACTTGGAGTCGTAGCCGGCCGTCTCCTGGCGCCAGACGCGGATCTGACGGGCGTTCAGACCGGGCGGCGGGTCGATGACGGCGACGCGGTCGCCCATCAGCTCGCAGTGGGCGATCAGACCGAGCTGTACGGCCTTCACCGCTTCCAGGTCGATCGCGCCGCGCTGGTAGGCCGCCATCAGGTCGGGCACCGCAACCATCGAGATCTCGTCGACGGCCTCCAGGCCGCCGAAGCCGGTGCGGTCGGCGGAGTCGCCGAGGTACTCAGCGGGGCCGGCGTGCGCGCCCTCGTCCTCGGCCGCCGCCGGGACGACCGGGGCGGGGGCGGCCGGGGCGGCGAGCGCCACGGTCTGGTTGTCGGGGCGGACGAGCTGCGCGGCGGGCGCCGACTCCTGCACGGTGATGAGCTTGGAGCGCTCCTTCACCTGTGTGACGACGTAGTTGCGGCCGCCCTTCTTGGCGGTCACGTCGAACGTCTCGACGGGCTTGTCGCCGTCCTTGACGATCAGCTTGAACCGCTCGGCGGGGCCCTCGCCCTCCGGGTCGGCGACCTCGACGCTCAACGAACCGCCTGCGATCGCGGTCACACTGAAGGTGCCGAGCTGCTTCGGCTCACCGGCCGGCAGCGCGGCCCGATCGGCCGCGCCCGCAAGGGACTTGGCGGGCGTGGAGCCGCCGGCCGACCCACCGGGCGCACCCCCGACGCGGACGACGTACGCGGCCGAGCCGCCGTTGTTGAAGAAGCCGTAGACGCTGTGGGCGAGGTAGTAGCCGTCGGTGAAGTCACCGAAGGCAGCGACATACTGCGTCCAGTTGGTCACCAGCGTCGGCTCGTTCAGCGGGCCGGTCGGCGCGAGTCCGACAAAGGCGGCGACCGAGGTGCCCACTCCCTCGATCGGACGCGAGCCGCTGGCCACCTCCTCGACGTATACGCCGGGCGACAGGTAGGACGGCATGCTCTGATCTCCTCGGGGTACGAGACAGGACGTCTGCCAGCTTCACGCGCGCGATCCGTCCACCGGAACGGCCTGCGGTACCTGTCACAGGGCAACTCCCTTGCCCACAAGGGCAGCTCGCACGCCCTTTGGCTCCCGGGCCCCGTGCACCCTGCCCCTACGTTTGCCCCTGCGACTCTCCCGCCGACCTGCCCACGCCGGTAAGGCTGGGAGATCCACCGGTCGTGGAGCGTCGGGGAGCGGGGAAGAGGAGCAGCGTGCGCGCACAGGACACGCGGGCCGGCGGTGGCGCCGGCCCCGAGAGGGCCCGACGGGCGGCCCCGCCAACTCCCGCGCACCTGTCGGCCGGGAACAGTCCGGTACACCTGTCGGCCGGGGGCTCCGCCGCCCAGCGGCTGCTGACGCTCCAGCGCCTGGCGGGCAACGCGGCCGTGGCGCGGGCCGTCGCCGAGGAACGCCACGAGCACGACGGCAGCTGCGGCCACGGGACGGACGTACAGCGCTCGCCCGATTCCGGGCGGGACGTCCAACGGTCCGCCGTGCACGAGGTGTTGCGCTCCGCGGGCCGTCCGCTGGACACGTCGCTGCGGGCCGAGATGGAGGGCCGGTACGGCGGGGAGGACTTCAGCGGGGTACGGGTGCACACCGACGCCGTGGCCCAGCGGTCGGCGGCGGAGATCGGGGCCAGGGCCTACACCTCCGGGTCCCATGTGGTGTGGGACGGCCAGGACAAGCACACCCTGGCCCATGAGTTGCAGCACGTGGTGCAGCAGAGCCGGGGTGCCGTCCCCGGCACGGACGACGGCTCCGGACTGCGTGTCTCCGACCCCGGGGACTGGGCGGAACGGCAGGCGGAGGACACCGCGCGGAAGGTGATGAGCGGGCCGGCTCCCGCTGTCCAGCGCTCGGCGACCGAATCGCGTACCGGCTCGGGCGCCGCCGCCTCGTCACCGGGGCTCGCGGTGCAGCGCAAGGGGCAGGAGAAGGTGGGCGGGCGGGTCACCACCGCGGAGCCCGCGCCGGAGCAGTCGGCCGGCGGGAAGCTCACCGCCTGGCTGAAGAAGGCGCCCCCGCCCGTCAACCCGGTGACGGCGCCGGTGCGGGCGCTCGTCGCGGAGTACGACAACTCCAGCCGCCGCGGCCCGGAGTGGTGCATGGGGAAGCTGGGGGAGATCCAGGTCCTGGCCCTGGAGCAGCGCGAAGAGGCGCGGCCCGTGGACACCGCTTACCTGGAGGACGTACTCGAGGCCGTCAGGGCAGAGTTGGCGGTCGTCGGCGGACAGGTCTCCCGCGACGCGGAAATGATCGGCGCCCCCGGCTTCCCCTACAAGGACATGACCGATCGCGGAACCCTGTGGAAGGACGCGCAGTTCCCGGAGTCGACGGTCAACTTCGCTACGGAGGGCTTCAGTTACGTCCGCGAGATGTCCGAACTGAATCGCGGGGACCTGTCGAAGGAGATCGGCGACCGGAGCCGGGCCTGGGTACGGGACGTATCGGCCAAGCTGGAGGCCCAGTTGCGGCAGTCCGTGGTCGCCCACTACTCCCCCAAGGCGCGGATCGACTCGATCACCAACTCCGACGACAGCCGTCTCAAGTCCAGGACCACGCTCGACAAGGAGCGGGCCGACCAGGGGCTGGAGCCGCTCAAGCAGCACAACACCATGAACGTCGACAAGCTGATGCTCGGCAACGACGGCTTCGTCTTCTTCTACATCGAGCATCCGGGGACCACGGGCCGCAAGTCCCGCTTCGCCGAGGGGCAGGAGGGCGAGGGCAAGGACGAGGCCCGGATCGAGCTGGGTCTGGAGGAGTCCGGGCTGCTGAGCCGGGGCTGGATCATGCTGAGCGACTTCGTCCAGCGCGACTACCCCCAGCTGGTCGCGGACCCGGGGACGCCACATCTGCCCGTCAGCGCCAAATCGAAGGACGCCACCAACAAGCACGTGCCGGTGCGCGCGTTCGAGAAGGCCCAGCCGAGCGACGACGAGTTCATGAACTCGGTGGAGGCCTTCCAGGGCATCCACGACACCGAGTCACGGCAGGCGCACCAGCTGGCCCGGCGGCTCGCGGTCACGGACTCGGCCAACCAGATGGTCTACGGCCCGGCGAAGATCGTGAAGCACCCCGAACTCCTCCACAAGAACATCCTCGCGGGCGCCGACATCATCCCCGGTCTGGTGGACCGGGCGGTGGTCGAGATCATGCGCTTCGAGGTGTCCAACCCGCCCCTGGCGACCCGTATGAAGGGCATGGACGGTGCCGACCTCATGGACTTCCTCTTCCATGCCCTGCTGCGGCCCCAGGCGATGATCCCCAACACGGTCGACCTCTCGGCGGCAAAGATCACCTACACAACCGGGACGTGAACAACCCAGTGAGCCTTTGGACTTCCCTGGAGCCCTCCTCCGCGACCGTCGACCCCGGCGGCAGTACGACCGTCCGGCTGCGCCTGCGCAACACCGGCGACGTCGTCGACGAGTACCGCTTCGAACCGGTGGGCGACATCGCCCCCTGGACGAGGGTGGAGCCGCAGACGCTCCGCCTCTTCCCCGGTACGACGGGCACGGTGGACCTCACCTTCGCCCCGCCCCGCACCCCGGACGCGACGGCGGGCCCCAACCCGTACGCGATCCGGATCACCCCCACCGAACACCCGGAGGCGACGACCGTCCCCGAGGGCAACCTGACGATCACCCCCTTCACGGAGGTACGGGCCGAACTCGTCCCGCCCACGGTCAAGGGCCGCTTCCGGGGCCGCCCCAAGCTGGCCGTCGACAACCTGGGCAACACCAAGCTCACCGCTTCGATCAGCGGCAGCGACAACGGCGACAACCTCTCGTACGACATCCACCCGGGCAGCGTCCAAGTCGAGCCGGGGCGCGCGGTGTTCGTCGACGCACGCCTCAAGCCCCGCCAGATCATCTGGTTCGGCAGCAAGGAAGACCGACCGTACAAGCTCGCCGTACAACGCTCCGGAGCCGTCCCCATCGACGTCGACGGAACGTACGTACAACGCGGCTTCCTCCCCCGCTGGTTGGCCACCTTCCTCGGCGTCTTCCTCGCGCTCGCCATCACCTTCGTGATGCTCTGGATCTCCTACAAACCCCAATTCACCACCAGAGCAACAGAGTTGACGGAAGCGGGCTCCGCCAACACACTCCCGCCGCCGAGTCCCACGGCCGTGGCCACGGCGCCGCCCGTGGCGCCCAGCCAGGAGGCCGCCCAGAACCCCGTCGTGAGCGCGCCCCCGCAGGCGTCGGAGACCCCGGCCGCCGGGGGCGGGAGCGGCGACGGCGGGGGCGGGGGCGGTGACGCGCCGAAGGAGACGAAGGCGCCGGAGGTGACCGCCGCCACGGCGGTGACGCAGCTGGCCGCGCGCAGTGCGGGCCGGCACATCTGCTACCGCGCGTATGTCGCCGACCAGGGCTGGCAGGAGCCGGTGTGCGACGGCGCCGAGGCCGGCACCACGGGCAAGGACCTGCCGATCAAGGCCCTCAACATCGCCGTGTCCGGCACCAAGGGGACGGCCGGCAGCGGTGCCTGGCAGTACAAGAACTGGGAGGGCACCAAGTGGACGAAGGCGGTTGACGGGATCGACAACTACATCGGCAGCACCAAGGAGGCGGACGAGCCGCTGCAGGGCTTCACCATCCAGGTCTTCGACGGCAGCGTCTGCGGCAACCCCCATGTGCAGGACGGTGGTTGGCTGGGTGTGGTGTGCACCGACCCCGGCGGCTGGAAGTACCTCGGGAGCAACATGGAGCAGCACAAGCAGCTGGAGGCGGTCCGCTTCACCGTGTGAGCCGGGCCGTGCCTCTCAGGGGCACGGCGGGGAGTCATCTGGGTCTCGTCAGGGGGTCATTCGGGCAGCGATCGTGCCCGAAGGCTTCCTGACGTCCTGGTGGCCGGGATCCTAGGCTCGGTGGGTGATGCTGTGGACCTCTCTCGAACCCGCCTCCGCGACCGTGGACCCGGGTGACCGCACCACGGTGCGCTTACGCCTGCGCAACACCGGTGACGTCGTCGACGAATACCGCTTCGAACCGGTGGGTGACATCGCCCCCTGGACGACGGTCGAACCACAGACGCTACGGCTGTATCCGGGGACGACGGGCACGGTCGACCTGACCTTCGCCCCGCCCCGCACCCCGGACGCGACGGCGGGCCCGAACCCGTACGCCGTCCGCATCACGCCCACCACGAACCCGGAGGCGACGACCGTCCCCGAGGGCAACCTCACGATCACGCCGTTCAGCGAGGTACGGGCCGAACTCGTCCCGCCGACCGTGAAGGGCCGTTTCCGGGGCCGCCCGAAGCTGGCCGTCGACAACCTGGGCAACACCAAGCTCACCGCTTCGATCAGCGGCAGCGACAACGGCGACAACTTGTCGTACGACATCCATCCCGGCAGCGTCCAAGTCGAGCCGGGGCGCGCGGTGTTCGTCGACGCACGCCTTAAGCCCCGCCAGATCATCTGGTTCGGCGGCAAGGAGGACCGCCCGTACAAGCTGGCCGTGCAACGCTCCGGAGCCGTACCGATCGAGGTCGACGGGACGTACGTACAACGCGGCTTCCTGCCCCGCTGGTTGGCCACCTTCCTCGGTGTCGCCGTCGCCCTCTCGATCACCTTCGTGATGCTCTGGATCTCCTACAAGCCCCAGGTCTCCACCAGGGCTACGGAGTTGACGGAGACCGGCTCCGCCAACACGCTCCCGCCGCCCAGTGCCAGTGCGTCCGCTCCGGTCGCGCCGTCGGTGCAGTCGACCGTGTCGGCCGCGCCGCTGCCCGAGGTGGCGGTGCCCGGGCAGGGGCAAGGCCAGGAGCAGGGATCGGGGAGCGGAGGTGGGAGCGGCTCCGGGTCGGGCTCCGGATCCGGGTCGTCGGGGTCGGGCACGAGCACGAAGCCGGACACCCAGGCAACTCCGAAGGAGACGGCCGCCGTTGTCGTGGGGTCCCTGATCATCGGCCAGGCCTCGAACCGCTGTGTCGACGTCACCGACGCGCAGAACGGCAAGGGCAAGGACGGCACCGGACTTCAGCTGTGGGAGTGCGCGAGCACGGCCAACCAGAAGTGGGACTTCCGGTCCGACGGTACGGTCCGCTCGCTCGGCATGTGCATGGACGTGGCGTTCGGTTCGCGGGACGACGGGGCGGCGATCCAGCTCGCGCGGTGCAGCGGCAACCCGGCCCAGCAGTTCGTGCTGAGCACGGCGGGCGACCTGGTGAATCCGCAGGCCGACAAGTGCGTGGACGCCAAGGACCAGGGCACCGCCGACGGGACCAAGCTCCAGCTGTGGACGTGCACGGGCACGCCGAACCAGAAGTGGCGGGTGGAGTAGGGGGCAGTTGGGCCCTTGGCCCTTTTTTGGGGCGGGTGAAGGGGCTGTCCGGAGCCGGAGCTACCAGGACCCCTCGCCCGGCACGAGCCGCCCCGCCTTCCGGTACTCCCGTTCCGCGCCCTCCACCAGGTCCGCCGTCGTGACCGGTTCACCGCGTCCGGCGGCGGAGTAGGCGGCCGTGACGACCGCGCTGCGGATCGAGCCGCCGGCCAGTTCGAAGGCGCCGGCGACCCGCGCCGGGTCGGTGCCGGGGGCGCAGGGCACCCGGGCGAGGCTGTGCCGCCACAGGGCGAGGCGCTGGCCGGGGTCCGGGAAGGGGAAGTCGACGACGAGGTCGAGGCGGCGGGTGAACGCCTCGTCGATGTTGGCGCGCAGGTTGGTGGTGAGCAGCGCGATCCCGTCGAAGGACTCCAGCCGCTGGAGCAGATACGCGCTCTCCATGTTGGCGTACTTGTCGTGCGCGTCCTTGACCTCGGAACGCTTCCCGAAGACGGCGTCGGCCTCGTCGAAGAGGAGCACGGCGTCGGTACGGTCGGCCTCGGTGAAGATCCGTTCCAGGTTCTTCTCGGTCTCGCCGACGTACTTGTCGACGATCGACGACAGCTGAACCACATAGAGATCCAGCCCCAGTTCGGCGGCGACGACCTCGGCGGACAGCGTCTTCCCTGTCCCGGACTCCCCCGCGAACAGCCCGAGCACACCCCGGCCCCGCCCGCCGCCCGCGCTGAGCCGCCAGTCGCCCAGAACCTGGTCGCGATGGCGGGCTCTCAGGGCGAGTTCGTGAAGCTGGGCGAGGGGTTTGCCGGGGAGGACGAGATCCTCCCAGCCGACCTCGGGCCGGATACGCCGGGCATGCCGCTCAAGCCCGGACGCCGACTGCTGCCGAGCGGCCAGCCGCAGATGCGCGGCACTGAGCGGGGTCCCGTCGAAACCGGCGAGACGCTGCGCGGCGCGGGCGGCCCTCGCGATGTGGTCGACACCGAGACGGTAGGGGGCGACGGTGGCCGCCAGGTCGAAGCCCAGGTTCGGGGTGGTGGGGCTCAGGTGATCAGGGTTCGGGGCGGCGGGATCCGAGGGGCCGGAGTCCGGGGCAGCAGGACCCGAGGCATCGGGGCTCGGAGCATCGGGGCTCGGCCCGGCAGGGCTCCGGGCACTCGGGCCCAGGTCGCCAACACCCGAGGCGTCCGAGTTCAGGGCAGCGGGATCCGGGCCCCGGCGCAGTGCGTCCCCCCACGTGTTCACCTGCCCGGCGCGCTGCCTCGGCGCCTCCAGGACCAGCGGGTCGTCCTCGGACCACTGGGGGTCGTACGGGCGGGAGCCGGTGAGGAGTACGGGTACGTCCGACACGTCCGGACCGGTCAACGCCCGTACGAGAGCTGCGGGTTGGTCCGACAGGGGTGACACGACGACGACCCGCTCGCTGAGCCGGGCCTCGCGGAGGAGGTCGGGGATGAGTTCGTCGGGGCCGGAGAAGTGCAGCGCGTCGAGTCCGGCGGTGCGCAGGGCCGCCGTGACACACGCCAGGCCGTCGCCCTCGCGGTGCTCGCGCAGGTAGACCGTGGGCGGCGGGGCGGGGGACGCCTTCGCGGTCAGCAGTTCGGCCAGCTTGTCCGTGAAGTCGGTCGCGTACGAGGCGTTCGGGGCGAGGGGGCGTACGTGGCCGGTGAGGGCCGCGTCCAGGGTGTCGTCGCCGAGGAGATGGGCGGCGACCCGGTCGGGGACGCGCAACGAGCGGCTGGGGAAGGGGCGTTCGGGTTCCTCGACGACCAGGAGGCCGAGGGCGGTCAGGGGTGCCGAGGGGTGGAAGCGGGCCCTGGCCGCCGGTTCGTGCACGGGGAGTCCGCACAGGTCGAGGGCGAGCCCGGTGGTGGCCCGGCGGCGGCCCACGTCGTCGTTGAGATAGCCGTACAGGGGCTCGAAGGAACGGTCGAGTTCGGGAGCGAGGGCGGCGAGGAGGATGTGGACGTCCAAGGCGACGAGGCCGAGGCGGGAGGCGAGACGTGCGAGTGGGTCGTCGCCGTCGACGGTGGGCAGAGCCCCGGGTGCCTGAGTGGCGGGCCGCCCGAGCAGGTGCCGTATCGCCTCCTCCGACAGATACAGCCCGCGCAGCGGATCACCGGCCGTCGGGTCGTCGGCACTGCGCCGCTCGACCAACTGGGCGGCCTGGGCGCGCAGTTGGGAGAGGCGGGCGAGCAGCCCGGTGGCGGGTACGAGAGTGGGGGCGCCGACCGTCACGGAGTACGGGTCTCCGCCCGCCCGGTGCGCGCCTTCTCCAAGTGCCGTGGCTGATGGGTGCGTTCGGGCGAGTCCTCCAGGGAGCCGTCGATCGCGCGGACGCGGACGGCGGCGCCCTCCGTGACCGGGGGCCCTGCGTCGTACTCGGGGAAGCCCGGGAAGGGGGCCGTGACCACGAGGTCGAGGGACGGCTTGAGTTCGCCGCCGAGAGCGGACCAGATCTCGGCCAGGGACCGGGACTCAGTCTGGGTCCCGGACACGGTGAGCGGCACGGACAGGCCCAACTCGCCGAGCGCGCCTGGCAGTTCGCTGGCCGGGAGCAGCTCGCGGGGCAGCAGGTTGGTCAACACGGCGGACAGCAGCCGGTGTTCGTCCTGGGGCTGCTTGGTCCAGGCGGTGACGAGGTACGACAGCCGGAACCAGCGGGGCGGTTGACGGCGCCGGACGATCACGTCGCGTTCGTCTCGGACGGAGACGGTGCCGCGCTGTCGGCGGGCGACGTCCTCGCGGATGTCGTACAAGTAGGCGTTGATCGCGGGGCCGTTGCGCCGGGCGGCCCAGTCACGGGTCGGGGCGTCGAAGAAGACGTCGATGCCGGATCCGGCCAGGGCACCACCGCCGAGCAGCCCCTTGAGGACCTCGTCCACCTCGTGGATCACTGTCGCGCTCCCGCCGCCCTGCCCGTCGTACCCCCGTGTGCCGTACCCCCGCGTGCCGCACATGTCTCAAAGTCATCGTGCCGTCCGGGGCGACCGTCCGTGCAGGCACGCAAGGGACGTACGACGGGCATGAGTTGGTGTCCGCGCGCCGTGTTCGATTGCCCGTTCGGTCAGATGTAGCCTTCGCGCAGGGCATAGGCCACGGCGTGCGCCCGGTTGCGCAGATGCAGCCGGGTGGTGAGTCCATGCATCACGTTCTTGACCGTGCGCTCGGAGTAGGACAGCTTGCTGGCGATCTCTCCGGTGTCGAGTCCCTCGGCGACGAGGCGCAGGACATCGACCTCGCGCGGCGCGAGGCCCGAGGTGGGGGCACCGGGCTGGCCGGCCGCCGAGCGATGCAGTGTGCCCACCTGGCTGATGAGCCGGCCGAGCAGGTCGGAGGGCAGATCGCCGTCACCTCGGGCAGCGGCGAGCACGGCCTGCGCCAGCCGGTGTCCGGTGGCCTCGTGGCGCCAGACGATGGCTCCGACGCCGCACTCGATGACGTCCAGGAGTTCGTTCTCGCGCAGCATGCCCACCACGAGAACGGCCTTGGCCCCCTCGCTGCGGACGAGCCGGCGCAGCCGCGACAGCGTTGTCTCGTCGAGGCTCTCGCTGACCAGCAGGGCGACGATGCCGGGTCCGGTGTCGGACTCGTCGCGGAGGTCGACGACCGGGTGCTGCCGCAGCTGGCTGACCGCGCCGGCGCGGGAGATCGGGTCGGACGCGTGCACCGCGACGGGTACGCGACGCCCGGGTTCGGCGGGTCCGGTACCGGCGGCCCTCGTGACGGGTCCCGTTCCGGCGGCCCTTGTACCGGCCCCGGTGCCGGGGCCCGTGGTGCGGAGTGTGGTGCGCAAGAACTGCCCCCAGGGTCAGGTGCCGCCACCTGTGAGCGGTCGGTGGCAGACGTGCACAGCCAACACTTCTGTTGCACATGGGGCGCGCACAATCGTGGACCACCACGAGACACACCACGAGATCGGCCGGCGCTTCAACCTTTTCGGCCGGTCAGGCCTTCTAGACCAAGAGAAGCAAGAGAAGCAAGAAAGCCGAGAGACCCGAAAGAACCGAGAGAACCGAGAGACCCGAGAACCTCAAGAAACCGGCCAGTTCCCACCCGCGACAGGACTACCCACGACAGGAGGCAGGCATGCAGCCCTCATCCGCACCCTTCTCACCGCTCTCATCGCTCTCACCGCTTTCACCGCTTTCACCGCTCTCCTCGCTGTATGAGCGCCGGGAGGCCCTGGCACTGGTGGCCGACGAGGCCGCCCGCGCCCGTGCCGGATCGGGCCGCCTGGTCCTGCTGCGCGGAGCCACCGGCACCGGCCGCACCGCACTCCTGGAGGCCGCCACCGAGCACGCGGAGACGCACGGCATGCGCGTCCTGCGCGTCCGCTGCTCCCCGCAGGGCAGCACGACCGGCGCCGACCTCCCGGTCGTAGAACAACTGCTGTCCCCCATACAGGAGTTGTGCGAGCCGGCCCCCGCGGCCGAAGAACCGCAGCCGGCCGCCGCCCGGCTGTGGCGGATGCTGCGCGCGTACGCGGCCGAGGGCCCGGTGCTGGTCGCCGTGGACGACGTACACCTAGCGGACGAGAACTCGCGGTGCTGGCTGATCGAGGCGGCGCGCAGGGTGGACCGATTACCGGTACTGCTGCTGGTGACGGAGCGCAGCCAGTACGACGTGGACCCGCCGTCCGCCGGCCTGGTCCACACCCTCTCCCCCGCCCTCGTACGCACCCACACCCTCGCCCCGCTGAGCCTGGACGCGGCGACGGACCTGGTGCGTTCGGCGGTCGGTGACGTGCCGAAGAAGTGGGTGGCGGACTACGTACGGGCGAGCGCGGGCAACCCGCTGCTCCTGCGTGCCCTCCTGGAGGACGTGAGCGCCGCCGCCGCGCCGGCCGCGCTCCCGGAGACGTGCGCGGCGCTGTATCCGGGGGCGTTCCCGGCGGCGGTGTCCTGGTGGCTGGAGTGCGCCGGAGCGGCGACGGCCGAGACGGCACGGGTGCTCGCCGCGCTGGACGAGCTGGACGAGCTGCCGGAGGGCGCCGACGTCGACCTGTTCACCGAGACCGTGGAGACCCTCGGAGCCGACCCGGCCCGGGTACGGGGCTGGCTCACCGCCATGCCCCGGCTCGGCATGCTGCGCTGCGGCGACGAGGGCCTGCCCCGCTACCCCCACCCGCTGCTGCGGGACGCGGTGCTCGCCGGCTGGTGCGCCGCCGACCGGCAGGC
>NZ_JBSFDA010000154.1:0-24394 GCF_053593675.1 Streptomyces sp. NPDC002156
GTGCGGTCGGCCGCCGGGCGCGCCGATCGTCCGCGGTGGGGCGCTGTCGCCCGGGGCGCCGCCCGGCCGGATGCCGGGACCGATGTCGGGCTGGGGTCGCCGGGCGTCCTCACCCCCCGGCAGGGGACCGTGCGGTGGGCCGCCGAGGGCGCCGATGGTCCGCGGTGGGGCGCTGTTGCCCGGGGTGCCGCCCGGCCGGATGCCGGGACCGATGTCGGACAGGGGTCGCCGGGAATCCTCACCCCCCGGCAGGGGACCGTGCGGTCGGCCGCCGAGGGCGCCGATCGTCCGCGGTGGGGCGCTGTCGCCCAGGGCGTCGCCCGGCCTGATGCCCTTACCGACGTCGGGCAGGCGTCGCCGGGCGTCCTCACCCCCCGGCATCGGCGAACACCTCCCGGTAGCCCTTCTCCCGCCACAGTTCCGCGTGCGTCCCCACCGCCCGCACCCGCCCCCCGTCCAGCCAGGCCACCGCATCAGCGCGGGCCGCGGTGGACACCCTGTGGGCGACGAGCACACGGGTGCTGCCGGGGGAGTGGCTCAGCAGGGCCTCGGTGACCTGGTGTTCGGTGACCGTGTCGAGGCTGGACAGCGCGTCGTCGAGGACGAGCAGCCTGCTGTCGCGGGCCAGCGCCCGGGCGAGACCGAGGCGCTGCCGCTCGCCCCCGGAGAGGGGCGCGGCCCGACAGGGCGTGGCGTAGCTGTCGGGCAGCCGGCGCACGAAGGTGTCGGCGCGGGCGGCGGCGGCGCCGGCCTCGATCCGGCCGGGTGACGCGGTCCGGGCGCCGAAGCCGATCGTGTCCGCGACGGTGTCACCCAGCAGGGCGGGGCGTTCGAAGGCACAGCCGATCGCACGGCGCAGCTCGTCGTGGGTCAGTTCGGGCAGCGGCACGCCGTCTAGGAGCACGGTGCCGTCGTCGGGATCGGCCAGGCGCCCGGCGAGGGCCGCGAGGAGGGACTTGCCGGCGCCGGAGCGGCCGACCACGGCGAGCGTGCTGCCGCCGGGCACGACCAGGTCGACGCGGTCCAGGAGGGTACGTCCGCCGCGCCGGGCGGTGACTCCGCGCAGCTCCAGCCGCCCCTGCCCCGGCGGCAGCAGGCGGCTCCCGTACGCCGGTGCCGGCTCGGCCAGCAGCTCGCCGAGGCGCCGGGCCGACGCCCGGGCTCTGACCAGCCCCGACAACTGCCCGACCAGGACACCGACACCGGCCGCCAGGACGGCGTACCGCGAGGCGGCGAGCATCTCGCCCACCGTCAGCCGGTCGCGGACCAGCAGGACGCCCGCCACGGCCACCACCCCCAACTGCAGCAAGGGGGCCAGGGCGACCGCCCGGGCCGCCGCACGTCCCTGGACGTGCCACATCCGGCGGCCCGCCGCGGCGAGTCCGGGCAGGGGTCGCAGGACCCTGGCCACCTCGCGGTCCGCCGTCCCGCACGCGGCGATGGTGCGGGACCCGCCGATCGCCTCCGCGAGCCCGCTCGCGATCCGCCCCTGGGCGTCCTGGTAGTCGGCCGCACACCGTGACGAGTCCTGGGTGAAGGCCCGCAGCAGGAGGAACAGCCCCGGCGCCCCGGCGAGGAACACCGCGGCCAGCCACGGGTCGAGCAGGCCGAGCGCCACCACCGCCCCGACCGGACCGGCGAGCGCGGCCAGCAGCGCGGCGAGGGCGGCGGGCGCGGTCCCGGCCTGCGCGGCGTTGCCGACCAGCCGGGTCACCAGTTCGCCGGACCCGAAGCGCTCCCCGGCCCGTGGCCCCACAGCGAGCAGATGCCGGGTCAGCCGATACCGCAGCCACGCCGTCGCGCGGGCGGTCGTGGCCGCGCCCAGCACGGTCTCGACGGCGTCGAGCACGGCGAGCAGCAGGACGAGACCGGCGCACCACAGGACCCAGCGCATGGCCCCGGAACCGTCCGGGCGGGCCAGCAGCAGGTCGAGGGCCCGCCCCAGGACCAGGGGCAGGGCGAGGCTCAGTCCGGTCGAGGCCGTGGCCACCAGGAACAGGGCCGCAGTGCGTGCCCCGGTGCGGCGCACGGTCGCGCGCAGCGGCGAGGCGGTGTCCTCGGGCGCGGCAGGCCGGTCGTGGGTGGCTGTCGTCATGCGGGCGGACCCTCCGTCGGGGGTGACGGACCGCCGGGCGGCCCTCCACAGGTGGAGTGACCGCCCGGCGTCCCTGCCTGAGGTGCTCAGAGACAGAGGGTGACGCTGGCCGCGCTCACGCAGGACAGCAGGCTCAGGGTGCTGTTGGCGCCGGTGGCGGAGTGGTCGTCGGACTCCATCGTCTGAAGGTCGAGCAGTGCCATGTCGGATCCTTTCGGGTGATCCCGGTGAACCCGGCGGTCCGGGTTCCGGTGGGGACGGGTGTCGCGTCACGACTCCGGGTGCGGAGCCGCGTCATGGGGCCGCCGTGGCGGCGGGAGGAAGGGCAGAGCGGCGGGGGCCGTGTCGTCGAGGGCCGCGCCGAGCGCGAGCAGACATCCCGCGGTCCCGGTGCCCAGGTCCATGGAGAGGCGCATCATCTGGTTCCCGGGGAAGGCCAGTTGGCCCTGGTACGGCATCGCGTACCAGCCGAGCCCCGCGATCTGTTCCCGCAGCCGGGCCTCGGGGGCGTCGGTACGGGCGAGGTGCAGGATCATGCCGGCCCGGCCCTGGAACAGTCCGGGCTGAGCGTAGAAGCGTGAGGCGGCGGACGTCAGGATCCCGGCCCGGGCCCGCTCGAAGTCCTCGTACCCGTCGTCGGTGTGCGGCCCGGGGCGCTCCTCGGACGCACCGAGCGCCAGGTAGTCGTCGAGGACCAGCCCGATCCCCACGCTGCCCTCCGCGAGGTACGGCATGGTCCGCCACCCCTCGTCGACCTCCAGGCCACCGCCTCGCTGTACGACGCAGCAGTCCAGGTCCCGGCGCAGCGCCGTGCCGGCCGCGTCGAGCAGCGCGGGGTCGCCCGTCACCTCGTACTGCCGGAGGAACAGCAGCGCGGGCCCGCTCGCGCCCCGTAACAGCCCCGCGCGCCTCTTCGGCGGATCCGGGAGCGGCTCGGCCAGCCGGCTCACCAGGATGTCCGTGACGTCCTGGGCCCGTTCGGCCAGTGCCTTCTCCCCGGTCGTCAGCGCCAGCCGGCCCAGGACCAGGCCCAGCCCGGCGAGGCCGCCCCGCAGGTCCGAGGAGAGCTTGTGCCACTTCTCCCCGAGGACGACCTCGATCAGGTCCAGCGCACGCCCGCGGTGGCCGAGCAGGTCGAGCACATGGGCGACGCCCGCGAGACCGTCGTACAGACCGAGCGGCGTGCCCACCGGCACCGGGTCGGTGTGGGCCAGCAGCCAGCGTTCGCCCTCCTCGTAGCGCTCGGCGCCCGCCTGGGACAGCGCGTACAGCACTCCGGCCGCGCCGTGTGCGAGCCCGAGGCCGCCGCCGTCGGAGAACTGGGTGATGTCGCCGGGGAAGAGCCGGTCGTCGCGGTCGGGGGTGGCGGAGGCGAGGATCGCCTTCACCATCGAGTTCCGGCTGTACGGCCAGTCGCCGGGCTCTACAGGATTGACGGGCGGCGCGGACACGGAGCGGCCGGGCTCCCGCGCGGACACCTCACGGGTGATCTCGGCGACCGCCTCGTCCAGGAACTCCCGCGGTACGTCCGGGAACTGGCCGGCGATCACCTCGGCCAGGTGGGCCGCCTTGCCGCGGTCCACCACGAACAGGGTGGTCAGGGGCAGGAAGAGCGCGAGCCGCAGACACGCCAGCGCGTACCGGTCGACGTCCTCGCCCCTGCGGTCGGGCGGGGCGAAGAACCCTGGGTGGGCGACGACCTGGCGGCCGCGCTCCTCGGACGGTGCCGCCGCCTCGAAGTCGACCAGGGACACCGATTCCTCGTCGGGCGCCACCATGATGTTGAAGATGTGCAGGTCGTTGAAGACGATCCCGCGCGCGTGCACCGCCTCGACGACTTCCTCGACCGCGCGATGGATGCGCAGCGCCCACCGCGTGTAGTCGGCCACCGCCCCCGGATCCGGGTCGTGGGTGAGCAGGGGGTGCCGCTCGGCGAAGAAGGCGTTGAGCGGGCGTCCCTCGATGAAGTCCATGACGAGGAAGCGATGGTCACCGAGCGTGAACCAGTCCCGCACCCGAGGCACCGTCCCGAGCCCGGACACCCGCTCCAGCGCGGCACGTTCCCGCTCCAGCCGGGTGATCGCGTCCGCGCCGTCGGCCGCCAGCCCCGCGTGCGGACGCCCCTCCTTGAGAACGACCCGGCGCCCGTCGCGCGTGTCGGTGCCCACGTACACCCCGCCGCCGTTGGAGAAGTGCAGCGCCTTCTCGATGCGGTACGGCAGGTCGGCGACCGTCGTCGCGTTGCGGGCCGCGAGCTGCTCCTCCAGGAACGCGGGCAGCCGCACCCACTCCGGGACCTGGAAGGAGGGCGCGCGCCGGTCCGGCACCAGCCGCCCCTCGCCGTCCCGGACCGCGGGCACCAGCGAGCCGCGCTCGTCGACGACGAAAGAGCGTGCGAAAGCCCCGTAGCGGACGTACAGCGGACCCTCCCGCCAGCGCAGATCGGTGAGGATGTACGGGCCCTCGCAGCCCTCCAGCAGTGCGCCCAGCTCGGTCAGCACCAGGTGCAGCGTGTCCTCGTCCGCCGGATAGACGGTCACGAACTTCCCGCTGCCGTCCCGGCCCGCGTACTTGGTGTTCCGCAGATGGAGCAGCTGGGGACCCGGCAGGAACTTGAACGGGATGCCGCGCGGCACGCAGTAGTCCCACACCGCCCCGGCGATCCGCTCCGCGTTCGTCCGGGTGGCCGACGCGTGCACCTTCCAGCCCTGCGTGGGTCCCGGCAGCGGGTCGCCGTCCGGGCCGAGCGGTGTCAGGGCCAGCCAGTCGCCGATCCGTCCAGCGCGCCACCCCTCCGGCACCGCACGGCGCGCCGTCTCGAACAGGGGAGCGATCTTGCCCGGTGCGGACAGCCGGTCGGGCGTCTCGTAGAAGTGCCGGTCGGCCAGTGCGTACACCTCGTACCGCTGGTCCATGCCCACCTCCTCGATGGCTGGCACCGAGCCTTCCAGCCCGGGGGCGGGCGCCGACAGTCACGGCTGTCATGAGGCCACCGTGCGGAACGCATAGGTGCGGTCATGGGCGCCGACTGGGCCGACCGGTGCCGTCGGAACGGCACAGGGGCTGCGCCGGAGCCCCATACGCGCTGTAATGACGACGTGGTCAGTGAGGACGCGAGACGCGGCACGAGAACGCTGCGTGCCGAACTTGCCCTCAAGACGCTCCCCGCCGACCTCGACCCCCGGGAGTACCTGCGCCGCGTCCTCGAACAGGCGCTCGTCTTCGCGGATGTGGTCACCGCCGCCGTGTACACCCCTGGTGATGGCGGTGATCTGCTGTGTCTCGTCGAGTCCGCCGGTGTGCCCCGCACGCTGTACGGCCTGCGCGACAGCTACGCGGTGGCCGGTGGATCGCCCGCCGCCGAGGCTCATCGCACCGGCCGGCCGGTATGGCTCGGGCCCGGCGAACTCGCCGACTGCGCCGAGTCCCGGCGGATGCCGACCGCCGACGTCCACCTGGCCGCCCTGCCCGTCCGCGCGGGGGCGGCCGTCGGTGACGGCGGCTGTCTGCTCGCCGTGACGGAGAGTCCCGGCGGCTTCGACGACGACGCCCGGGACTGTCTCGCCCTGCTCGCCGACGCCGTCGCCTGGCCCGCACCGATCGCAGCAGGAGACCAGGGCGAACTCCCGGCCAACGCCTTCAGCCTCGCCATGGACACCGGCCGGGTCGAGGTCGGCGACGAACTCCTCGAACTGTTCGCGCTCGACCGGACCGACTTCGACGGCAAGGTCGAGACCCTGCTCGGCCTGACCGTGCCCGAGGACCTGCCCTCCCTGATGTCCGTCGTCGAGGCCGACCACATGTCCATCGGCGACCGCGAGCTGGAGTTCCGGGTGCTCCAGCCCGCCGGCCCGCCCAGATGGCTCAGGCTGCGCGGACGGCTCGTGACCGGCGGGGAGGGCCGCCCCGCCCGGCTCGTGGGCACCGTCGGCGACGCCTCCACCCTGCGCTCCGGCGTCACCGATGTGGCCCGCGTCCAGCGCCTCGCCGCCGCCCTGGCCACCGCCGGGACCGTCCGCGACGTCAGCCAGGCCGTCGTCACCGCGCTGCGCGAACCACTGCGCGCCGACCGGATCGCCCTCGCCGAACTGGAGAACGACCGGCTCGTCGTCACCGTCCTCGACCCGCCCGAACCCGAGGCCTGGCCCGAGTCGTGGCGGCTCGAATGGCGCTCCGAGTGGCCCGAGTCCCCCGTCCGTTCCATGCCCACACTGGCCGCCGCCCTGCGCGAGGGCCGCGCCGCCATCTGGCCCGCCGGTACCGAGATGGAGCCCGCGCTCGACGGCGTCGGCCCCGGCGGTCTCGCCGTACTGCCGCTGCCCGCCGGCGGCCGGATGGCAGGCCTCTGCCTGATCGGCTGGGACAGCCCGCACGAGTTCGGCACCGACGAACGCGCCCTGCTCACCGCCGCCGCGGGCCTCGCCGGCCAGGCCCTGACCCGCGCCCACGCCTTCGACGCCGAACACGAACTCGTCGGCATGCTCCAGCGCTCCCTGCTGCCCCGCCGCCTGCCCAAACTGCCCGGCGGCGTCGCCGAGGCCCGCTACCTGCCGACCACCGAGGGCCTGGAGGTCGGCGGCGACTGGTACGACGTGATCCCGCTCCCCGACAACCACGTCGCCCTCGTCATCGGCGACGTCCAGGGCCACAACGCGAGCGCCGCCACCCTCATGGGCCAGATGCGCACCGCCCTGCGCGCGTACGCCGTCGAGGGCCACCCGCCCGACGTCGTCGTCTCCCACTCCAACCGGCTCCTCGCCGACATGGAGACCGACCTCTTCGCCACCTGCTGCTACGTCGAGGTCGACATGGAGGAGGGCACCGCCTGGTACGTCCGCGCCGGACACCTCCCCCCGGTCGTCCGCCACCCCGACGGCACCACCGAGGTCGTCGAGTCCGACGTGGGCCCCCCGCTCGGTGTGCTGCCCCGGGCCGACTTCCCGATGAGCATGCTGCGCCTCCAGCCCGGCACCCTGATCGCCCTCACCACCGACGGCCTCGTCGAGTCCGCGGAGACCGACGTCGAGGACGGCCTCAACGCCCTCGCGGCCGACCTCGCCGCCGCAGATCCCGCCCACCTCGGCCTGGTCGCCGACGCCCTGCTCGCGGGCGCCAACCGCAACGACGACGTGGCCCTGCTCCTGCTGCGCTACGACGGCATGGAGAAGCGCCCGCTGCGCGAGAGCTGGACCGTGTGGCGGGTGCCCGAGGCGGTCCGGCACGCCCGCCGCTTCAGCAAGCGCACCCTGCGTACCTGGAGCGTGTCCGGCGAGGCGGGGGCCCAGGAGCACATCCAGGAGAACATGGACACCGTGCTCCTCGTCGTCTCCGAACTGGTCACCAACGCCCTCGTGCACACCGACGGCCAGGTCCGTCTCGACCTCACCCTCTTCAACGGCCGGCTGCGTGTAGCCGTCGCCGACAACTCGCCCCGCACCCCCATCAGACCCACGAACCTCGGCTGGGAGGCCACCGGCGGCCGGGGCATGCTCCTGGTCGAGGCCATGTCGGCGGCCTGGGGAACCGTCCCGGTCAGCGGCGGCAAACAGGTGTGGAGCGAGATCGTGCTGGAGCCCTGACGGGCACCCGCGCCCGTCACCCGGAGGCACCGGACATGCACCCGTGCCGGTCACCCAGAGGCACCGGATATTACGTACCGGGAAATCGAAGCTAGGGTGAACGGATGAAGGCTCTCGTGCTCTCCGGCGGCGCCGGCACACGGCTTCGGCCGATCACCCATACCTCGGCGAAGCAGCTCGTGCCCGTGGCCAACAAACCCGTGCTGTTCTACGGCCTGGAATCCCTCGCCGACGCGGGCATCACCGAGGTCGGCATGATCGTCGGCGACACCGCGGCCGAGATCGAGGAAGCGGTCGGCGACGGATCGAAGTTCGGTCTGAAGGTCACCTACATCCCGCAGGAGAAGCCCCTGGGCCTCGCCCACGCGGTGCTCATCGCGCGGGACTTCCTCGGTGACGACGACTTCGTCATGTACCTCGGCGACAACTTCATCGTCGGCGGCATCAGCGCCCTCGTCGACGAGTTCCGCGGACTGCGTCCGGACGCCCAGATCCTGCTCACCCAGGTCCCCGACCCGCGCTCCTTCGGCGTCGCCGAACTCGACGCGGACGGCCAGGTGATCGGCCTGGAGGAGAAGCCGGAGCACCCCAAGAGCGACCTCGCGCTCGTCGGCGTGTACCTCTTCACCCCCGCGATCCACGACGCCGTACGCGCCATCCGCCCGTCCTGGCGCGGCGAGTTGGAGATCACCCACGCCATCCAGCACCTCATCGACACCCGGTCCGACGTACGATCCACGCTCATCAAGGGCTACTGGAAGGACACGGGGAACGTCACCGACATGCTGGAGGTCAACCGCATGGTCCTGGAGGGCCTGGAGCGGCGGATCGACGGCGACGTGGACGACGCGTCCGAGACCATAGGGCGTGTGGTGATCGAGGAGGGCGCGAGCATCACCCGCTCCCGCATCGTCGGACCCGTCGTCATCGGCGCCGGAACCGTCGTCAGCGACTCCTACGTCGGACCGTTCACCTCCCTCGCGGAGAACTGCCGGATCACCGACAGCGAGCTGGAGTTCTCCATCGTGCTGCGCGACTCGTCCATCGCCGGGGTGGGCCGTATCGAGTCCTCGCTCATCGGCCGGCATGTCGAGGTGACCCCGGCCCCCAGTGTTCCCAGCGCCCACCGACTCGTCCTCGGAGACCACAGCAAGGTGCAGATCCATTCATGAACCTCCTCGTCACCGGCGCCGCCGGATTCATCGGCTCCATGTACGTCCGCAACCTCCTCGCGTCCGACGCTCCTGACGCGCCCCGGATCACGGTGCTGGACAAGCTCACGTACGCGGGCACCCTGGAGAACCTGCCGACCGGTCACCCCCGGCTGAAGTTCGTCCAGGGCGACATCTGTGACGCCGAACTGGTCGACAAGCTGATGGCCGAGGCCGACCAGGTGGTCCACTTCGCCGCCGAGTCCCATGTGGACCGCTCGATCGACGGCGCCGCCGACTTCGTCCGCACCAACGTGGTGGGCACCCAGGTGCTGCTTGACGCGGCCCTGCGCTACGGCGTCGGCCCCTTCGTGCACGTCTCCACGGACGAGGTGTACGGCTCGATCGAGACCGGCTCCTGGCCGGAGGACCACCCGCTGGCCCCCAACTCGCCCTACTCGGCGTCGAAGGCCTCCTCCGACCTGCTCGCCCTCGCCTACCACCGCACCCACGGCCTGGACGTCCGTGTCACCCGCTGCTCCAACAACTACGGGCCGCACCAGTTCCCCGAGAAGGTCATCCCGCTCTTCGTCACCAACCTCCTCGACGGCAGGAAGGTCCCGCTGTACGGCGAGGGCCTCAACGTCCGCGACTGGCTGCACGTCGACGACCACTGCCAGGGCATCGACCTGGTCCGCACCGGCGGCCGGCCCGGCGAGGTCTACAACATCGGCGGCGGCACGGAACTGAGCAACAAGGAACTCACCGGGCTGCTCCTGGAGGCCTGCGGGGCCGACTGGGACAGCGTGGAGTACGTCGAGGACCGCAAGGGCCACGACCTGCGCTACTCCGTCGACTGGAGCAAGCTGCACGACGAGCTGGGCTACACCCCGCGCCACGACTTCGCCGCCGGCCTCGCCGCCACCGTCGCCTGGTACCGCGACAACCGCGACTGGTGGGAGCCCCTCAAGCAGCGCGTCGGCGCCGCCGCGAAGCAGGTCAAGGGATGAAGTGGCTGGTCACCGGCGCCGCCGGCATGCTCGGCCTCGACACCGTCGAGGAACTCCTCCGGCGCGGTGAGGACGTCGTGGGCCTCGCCCGCGCCGCCCTGGACATCACCGACCCCGACGACGTGCGCCGCGTCTTCACCGAGCACCGGCCCGACCTGGTCGTCAACTGCGCCGCCTACACCGCCGTCGACGACGCAGAGACGGACGAGGACACCGCGTTCCACATCAACGGCGTCGGCCCGCGGCTGCTCGCCCAGGCCTGCGCCGAGCACGGCGCCCGGCTGATCCACGTCTCCACGGACTACGTCTTCGACGGCGAGGCCCGCAGCGCCCCGTACCCCGAGGACCACACCCCGGCCCCGCGCACGGCGTACGGCCGCACCAAACTCGCCGGTGAGCAGGCCGTCCTGGCCACGCTGCCCGACGCGAGCGTCGTCCTGCGCACGGCTTGGCTGTACGGTGCCCACGGCGGCAACTTCGTGCGTACGATGATCGACCTGGAGGCGCGTCGGGACACCCTCGACGTCGTCGACGACCAACGCGGCCAACCCACTTGGAGCGCGGACGTCGCCGTACGGATCGCCGACCTCGGGCCCCTGATCGGACCCGGGACGAACGGTATTCTCCACGCCACCAACTCCGGCGAGGTCACCTGGTTCGAGCTGGCGCGTGAGGTGTTCCGCCTCATCGACGCCGACCCGGACCGGGTGCGCCCCACCACCAGCGCGGCCTTCGTCCGGCCCGCACCCAGGCCCGCATACAGCGCCCTCGGCCACGGCCGCTGGCAGCAGACCGGTCTCGGACCCCTCCGTGACTGGCGTACCGCCCTGCACGAAGCACTGCCACACATCCGCAAGGAGATTTCCTAGTGAAACGCCATGAGTTCCTCCGGGAGCTCCACAAGGTCAGCGCGAACAGGAACTACCTGGAGATCGGCGTCAACGACGGCCGAAGCCTGACCCTGTCCCGGGTACCCAGCATCGCGATCGACCCCGCGTTCAAGGTGGTCTCCGAGATCCGCTGCGACGTCCATCTCGCCAAGGCCACCAGCGACGACTTCTTCGCCCGGCAGAACCCCCTCGCCCACCTCACGGGCGGCCGGCACCCGCTGCGCAACCTGGCCCGCAACCGCAGCCCGTTCGGCTACTGGCAGCGCACCACGCTCGACCTGTCGTTCATCGACGGCATGCACCTGTTCGAGTACGCGCTGCGCGACTTCATCAACGTCGAGAAGCACTCGGACTGGGCGAGCGTCATCGTCCTCGACGACATGCTGCCGCGCAGCGTCGACGAGGCGGCCCGCGACCGGCACACCAACGCCTGGACCGGCGACGTCTACAAGCTGATCGAGATCCTCGCCCGGTACCGCCCCGACCTGGTCACGGTCCTCGTCGACACGGCGCCCACCGGACAGCTCATCGTCTTCGGCGCCGACCCCGACAACACCGTGCTCTCGGACAAGTACGACGAGATCATCGCGGAGTTCGAGGTCGCGGACCCGCAGAAGGTCCCCGAGAGCGTCCTGGAGCGCACGCCGGCCGTCAAGCCGGAGACCCTGGTCGAGGCCGCCTTCTGGGCCCCGCTCGTCCGGTCCCGCAACCGTGGCACCAAGCGCGGCAAGGGTTTGGAGCAGCTGCGCCGCAGCCTGGAGCCGTTGAGCACCAGCCGCTGACGCCAGACTGAACAAAGCCCGGGGCCCGGCAGCTCATCAGCTGCCGGGCCCCGGGATTTCGTATGGGTTGGTTACTGCTTGTCGCGCAGGCCCGCGTAGTAGGCCGCGCAGTCCGCGTACGACGGCAGCAGCCCGTCCCGCTCGGCCTCCGCCAGCGTGGGCGCCTCGGCGTCCTTCTCGGACAGCACCGGCTCGATGCCCTCGGGCCAGGCGATGCCCAGTGCCGGGTCGAGCGGATGCACGCCGTGCTCACGGCCCGGCGCGTACCCGGTCGAGCACAGGTAGACCACGGTGGCGTCGTCGGTGAGCGCCATGAAGGCGTGCCCGAGCCCCTCAGCGAGGAACACGGCGTGCCGGGTGTCGTCGTCGAGGCGTACGGCCTCCCACTGCCCGTAGGTGGGCGAGCCGACCCGGATGTCCACCACGACGTCCAGGACCGCGCCGCGCACGCACGTCACGTACTTGGCCTGGCTCGGCGGTACGTCCGAGAAGTGCACGCCGCGCACGACGCCCCGGCGCGAGACCGAGCAGTTCGCCTGGGCGAGGGAGAGGTCGTAGCCGGTGGCCTCGCGGAACTCCTCGCCCCGGTACCACTCGTGGAAGCTGCCCCGGTCGTCCGGGAAGATCTTCGGCTCCAGTACCCAGGCGCCTTCGATGTCCAGTGCGCGCATGGTGTCAGGCTCCGTTTCCGCGTCGCAGCCCGGCCTTGCGGGCGATCTTCCCGAGGGTGCGCCGCACCTTGCGGACCACCTTCTGGCCGGTGCTCGGCCCGGCCGGCTTGACCGGCCGTACGACCTGGACGCGGCCGGACCTGGCGGCGAGGCTGACGGACATCGCCAGGAAGCGCGGCTCGTCGGCCTCGGGGGCGAGGCACAGCGCGGGCTTCCAGGTCCCGTCGGCCAGCGCGCTGCCGGGCAGTGTCGCCTCGAAGAAGGCACCGGACAGCGTGCCCTCCACGTCCACGGGCTCGGCGGCGGTCGCCGAGGTCAGGCGCAGCAGCGCCTTGGTGTCGCCGGGCACATGCAGCGGCAACGCGACACGCAGCCGGTCACCCGTGACGGTGACATCGTCCGGCTTCAGCCGGCCCAGACCGACGCCCTTGACGGCGCGGTCGACGTCCAGGGACAGGGTGGCCTGCTTGGCGGTCCAGTACGGCAGGACCACGCGACCGGCGACCACACCGGCCGGGGGCACCGGACGGGGGTCCAGTTTGACCGGGCCGAGACGGCACTCACGGGTCCAGCCGCCCAGCTTGATCCGGACGAACACGTCGAACAGACCGCCGCCGAGCGCGACACCGCCCGCGGCCGTACCGGGGTCGACGGTGGCCGTACCGCGCAGCACCAGCCGCACCTGATCGTCGTTGTCGCCGGCCGGGAGGGTCTCGCGGGTCAGCTCCACCGGCTGGAAGAACTGGGCGGCCGTGGACCGCTCACGCACCAGGAAGTCCGCCGTCGCGCTCCCGAACCGGGCGACCGTGGAGGCCGCCACACGGGCGATCGCGTCGTCGGCGTCGGTGGGCGTGCCGTCCAGGTCGGCGCCGTCGCTGTCGTCCTCGGCGGGGAACGTCATCGGCTTGCCGTGGGAGGTGAACTCGGCGGTGAAGCCGACGTGCAGAACACCGTCCCGCCACTCCACACTCTGCGGGGTGGCCGAGGGGGCCAGGGACGCCTCCCACTCGGCGAACGCGATCACGTCGTCCAGCCGGTCGGCGGCGATCAGCGCCGCGACGATCCGCTGCGCCTCCTGCATACCGTTCGCGACACCTGGCCCGAAGCGCTCGACGACGACCCCGCGGATCTCGTCGAACATCTCCTTGCGGTAGTCCTCGGGCAGCTTGAGGAGGCGGTTGCTGCGCATCCGCTCGACCATCTCGTTGCGCAGCCAGCGCCGGAAGAGCCGGTCGCGCACGGCACCCGGCTCGGTGTACCGCTCGACGACATCGAGGGCCTCGCGCAGATTCCGGAAATACCCCACGGGGTCGAAGCGCTGGAACCCCGCGTTCGAGGCGTCGTCGCGCTTGACGTGGTAGTAGCAGACGTAGTCGCTGAGCACGGAGACGTTGTCCGCGCGCAGATACGCCTCGGTGACGAAGACATGGTCTTCGAGCCGCCGCCGGCCCTCGGGGAAACGCAGACCGATGCGGTCGAGAAAGGCCCGCCGGACCATCTTGTGCGGGGTGAGACTGTCGATGAGTGGGGCGTTCTCGACACTGGCCTTCGGATGGTTGTGCCGGAACAACTCCACCGGCACCGGGCGGCCCTTGCCGGCCATCTTGCCGACGATGACATCGGCACCGTTGGCCACGCCGTAGTCGTACATCCGCTCGAGGGCCTCGTCGCCGAGGTAGTCGTCGTTGTCGACGAACATCACGAACTCGCCCTGCGAGGCCTCGATACCGACGTTGCGCGGCTTGCCCGACCAGCCCGAGTTCTCCTGGTGGATGACCTGGATACGCGGTTCCTCCGCGGCGAGCTGGTCCAGCCGGGCCGGGGTCTCGTCGGTGGAACCGTCGTCGACGAAGATCACTTCGTACTCGTCGGCGGGCAGCGACTGCCGCAGCAGCGACGCGACGCAGTCCTCGATGTACGGTCCCGGGTTGTACACCGGAACGATGACGCTGACCTTGACCGGCATGCGGCTGGAAGCCCCCTTTTGGCTTTACTCCCCGTTTCCGCAACGGCACGGTCCGGGATGCCTGATACTAACCGGGCGCGACCTCCGCGCCCGAAGGGGCGCGGGGAACTGCGCGACAAGCCACGACGGCGCCGCACCCGCAAAACGGCAAATCGCGGCACCCCCTACGCAGCGCCTACGCTCACCAACGTGCGCCTCCTGCTGCTTTCCGACACCCACCTCCCCAAACGCGCCAAGCACCTACCGGCGCAACTTCTTACCGAACTCCCGCACACGGACGTAGTGATCCACGCCGGCGACTGGGTCGACACACCCACCCTCGATCTCCTAGAGGCCCGCTCACGCCGCCTGATCGGCGTCTACGGCAACAACGACGGCCCCGACCTACGCGCCAGACTCCCCGAGGTGGCCTACGCCGACCTCGGCGGCCTCCGCCTGGGCGTCGTCCACGAGACCGGCCCCGCACAGGGCCGAGAGGCCCGCTGCACCACCCGCTTTCCCGACCTCGACGTCCTCGTGTTCGGCCACAGCCACATCCCGTGGGACACCACGACGGACACCGGCCTCCGGCTGCTGAACCCCGGCTCACCGACCGACCGGCGCCGCCAGCCCCACTGCACGTACATGACGGCGACGGTCACGGACGACGGCCGCCTCACCGACGTGGACCTGCACCGGCTCCCGCCCCGCCAGAGCTAGCTAACCCGCCTTCGGCGGATGGATCGCGCCGGCCGTCGCCGTCAGTGCCACCCCGCTGCCGCCCCACCGCAGCGCGACGATCTCGGCCGCCACGGACACCGCGACCTCCTCGGGCGTACGCGCGCCGAGGTCCAGCCCGATGGGGGAGCGCAGCCGGGACAGCTCGGGCCCGGTGAGGCCGGCCTCCGTCAGCCGGGTCCGGCGGTCGTCGTGGGTGCGGCGGCTGCCCATCGCCCCGATGTACGCGGCGGGCCGGCGCAGCGCCTCCTCTAGCAGCGGTACGTCGAACTTCGGGTCGTGGGTCAGCACGCAGATCACCGTGCGCTCGTCGGTGTCCGTGCCGCGCAGATAGCGGTGCGGCCAGTCGACGACCACCTCGACTCCCTCGGGGAAGCGCTTCGGGGTGGCGAAGACCGGGCGGGCGTCGCAGACGGTGACCCGGTAGCCGAGGAAGGCGCCGATGCGGGCCACGGCGGCGGCGTAGTCGATGGCGCCGAAGACGAGCATGCGGGGCGGGGGCGCGAAGGAGTGCAGGAACACGGTGACGGCGTCCTCGCGCCGCTCCCCGTTGGGCCCGTAGTGCCGCAACCCCGTTGCCCCCAGGGCGAGTTCACCGCGCGCGTCGGCGGTGACGGCCACGTCGAGGCCGGTCGCGCCGAGAGTGCCGGACACCTCGTCCGGCCACACGGTGAGTGTGGCGCCGCGTGCCGCCGGACCGTCGGTCACGGTGGCCACGGTCACCGGCCGGCCCGCCGCCACGGCCTCCGCGACCGACGCGAAGGACGGATCGAGAGCGGGCGTCACGGGCCGCACCAGCACAGTGATCTCGCCGCCGCAGGTCAGCCCCACCGCGAAGGCGTCCTCGTCGCTGTAGCCGAAGGTCGCGAGTCGCGCCTCGCCGTCCGCCACCACCTCCTGGGCCAGCTCGAACACCTCGCCCTCCACACACCCCCCGGACACACTGCCCACTACCTCGTCACCGGGTCCGACCGCCATCGCGGCCCCGGGATCGCGGGGCGTGCTGCGGCTGACCGAGACGACGGTGGCGAGACCGAACGGTTCGCCCGCCGCGTACCAGCGCCCGAGGGCCGGGAGGATGTCACGCACGATCCGCTCCTTTTGTCGCCCATGTGACTTGATCATTACCCATCGGTGCCAAAAGCTGAAGATTACTCAACAGTCACTTGGTATTGACGACCACTGATGCGCGCGGGACTGTAATGGACATGTCGAAGTTGCGCGTGCATCTGCTCGGCGTACTGGTCCTGGTCACGGGTTTCCTGACCACCGTCGGCTCCCAGCCCGCCCGGGCCGACACCCTCTGGTTCGACACCCCTACGTCTACCACCCTCACCGTCCAGAACGGTCGGTTCACCGACGCTCTGGGCCGCGAGGTCGTGCTCCGCGGTTACAACGTCTCCGGCGAGACGAAGCTCAAGGAGAACAACGGACTGCCCTTCGCCTCGGTCGCCGACGCCAAGAAGTCCGCGACCGCGCTGCGAGCGCTCGGTGGCGGCAACAGTGTCCGCTTCCTGCTCTCGTGGGCGTACGCGGAGCCCGTACGTGGCACGGTGAGCAGCAGCTATCTGGCCGCCGCCACCGCCCAGATGGGTGCCTTCCTGGACGCGGGCATCCGCGTCTACCCCGACTTCCACCAGGACCTCTACTCCCGCTGGCTCTTCGACTCGGACAGCTGGTACACCGGCGACGGCGCCCCGAAGTGGGCCGTCGACCTCGGTGACTACCCGGACGAGTACTGCGGGATCTGCCCCTTCTGGGGACAGAACATCACCTCCAACGCGGCGGTGACGGAGGCGACTTACGACTTCTGGCACAACACCAACGGCGTCCAGGACTCGTTCCTCCTCACCGCGCAGAAGACGATGACGTACCTCAAGGCCAACCTCACCAGCGCCCAGTTCACGGGTGTCGTCGGCTTCGACCCGTACAACGAGCCGCACTTCGGGACCCTCGACTCGGGGCAGACCAGTAGGACGTGGGAGAAGGACGTCCTCTGGCCCTTCTACGTCAAGTTCCGCGCTCGGATGGACACGGCGGGCTGGCAGGACAAGCCCGCCTTCGTCGAGCCGAACCTCTTCTGGAACGCCAACATCGACTTCCAGAAGCAGGAGGGCGGACTCCTCGACGCGGGAGCCATCGGCACGCGCTACGTCTTCAACACGCACTTCTACGACCAGAAGGCGATCTCCGGCGTCTTCATGTGGGGCAACGCCGAGGACGGCCAGTACGTCACCGACTTCGGCACGGTCCGCGACCGGGCCGCCGCCCTCGGGACGACCGGGATCATCAGCGAGTTCGGCCACCCGCTGGCCGGCTCGGTCTCCGGCAAGGCGCCCACGGTCTACAAGGCGATGTACCAGGCCCTCGACTCCCGGGTGAAGGGCGCGAGTTGGTGGTCCGGCGCGAGCGGATCGGGGCCGGTGCTCTCCGGCAGCCAATGGCAGTGGGACATCTACAACGGCCGCCACAACGAGCTGATGAACGACAACCCCGACAAGGTGCTCACCACCGGCGACGCCTGGAACGACGAGGACCTGTCCGCCGTCCGTCTCGACGACTCCGGTACGGCGGTGCTGCGGCAGGACGCCCGGATGCTGGACCGCGTCTATCCGGGCGCCACGGCGGGCACGACGCTCGCCTTCACCTACGAGGACCGCTCGCGGGACGGCTCCACGACCCTCACCTGGAACCCGGTGCCGAGTTCGCTGCCGAACGTGTCCACGCTGGTGGGCTCGGGGCAGTACAGCGTGCTGGTGTGGCGCTCGAAGGGGATCTCGGCACCTACCGAGCTTCATCTGCCGGCGTCCTTCCCGACCGCGACGACGACGGTGGTCTCTGACCTCGGGACGGTGTACGGGCCGCCGGCCTACTCGTCGACGACGCCTGTCGCGGCGGGCACGGAGCCTGGTGGCACGGGGAGTCGGCGGTTGCTGCTCACCGCGGCGGACTCGGGGGTGCTGCATTACGCCCTGGTGACCAATGGGGCTACGGCTCCTTCGGCGACCCTGCTGAGCGCTGCGCGGGCTGAGTTGGCTTCTTGGGCTGCGTCCGAGTTCAGTTAGGCGGTTGGTTCGTCGGCCGCCGGCCGGTGGGGGCTTGTCGCGCAGTTCCCCGCGCCCCTTTCGGGGCGCGGGGTGTGCGTCGTCAGTTGGTTGCCGGGCCTGTCCAGTCCGCCTCGACATGGGCGAGGCGGACTCGCTGAGGATGGTCGCCGACCGGGACGGACACCGTCTTCTGGCCGGTGGCGAAGTCGATGGCCGTGATCTGGTCGGCGCCGCTCTCGGAGATCACGCAGGACTTGCCGTCACCGCTCACCGTGGCCCAGTAGGGCTTCGAGGCGGTGACGAGCGGGCCCTCCTGGAGCGTCGTACGGTCGACGACCGTCGCGTAGTCGTCCATCGTGCCCGCGACGCACAGCTTGGTGCCGTCCGGCTTCATCGAGATGCCGTGGTGGCGTGAGTCGTTGACGAAGGTGGTGCGGTCGTCGCTGGTCGCCGGGTTCTTCGGCAGGGTCTTCGTCCGGGTGATCCGGTCGGTGGCGATGTCGTACTCGAAGAAGCCGTTGAAGAACGAGACCTGGAAGTACAGCTTGGTCTCGTCCGGTGAGAAGGCGGCCGGACGGACCGCGTCCGAGTAGTCCGTGAGGCCGATGGCGTTGAGCCGGTCCCGCATGTCGATCACCTTCACCTGCTGGAAGGTGGCCGCGTCGACGACCGTGATCTTCCGGTCGCCCTTCGTGAAGTCCTGCCAGGGGGCGTCCTGCGAGGTGTTGACATCACCGATGGACATGTTCCAGATGTACTTGCCGTCCTTGGTGAAGATGTTCTCGTGCGGCTTGTCGCCGGTCTTGAACGAACCGATCTGCGCACCGGTGTTGATGTTGAGCACATGCACGGTGTTGGAGATCGAGGCCGAGACCGCGACCCGCGTTCCGTCGGGGGAGACCGCCATGTGGTCGGAGCGGTAACCCGACACGGGGAAGCGCCAGTTGATCGCCCCGGTGGCCAGGTCGATCGACACGACGTCGGCGAAGCTCGGCCGGGACACCACCATCGACTTGCCGTCCGGGGTGGAGTACATGTCGTCGACCAGCTGGTCGTGGCCCTCGCCGACCCCGTTGCGGATGGCCATGAAGTAGATCCACTTGATCGGGTCCGCGTTGATCGCGGCCAGCCGTGCCTCCTTGTCCGGTACGACGTTGATCCGGCCGATCTTGGCGAAGTCGCCGGTGGACTTGATGACGTCCGCGGTGCCTTCCCAGTTGTTGCCGACGAACATCACCTCGCGCAGGCTCGCGGCGGCGGTGGCGCCCTCGGCGTCGGTCGCCGACACGGCGGCGCCGGCGGGGGCGGTGACGGTCAGGACGAGGGCGGCGGCCATGGCACAGAGGTACCTGGATCTGGAAGCGGACATGCGTGCTCTCCCCTCCGGGAGTGGGCGATGGGCTGTGGCGGGTGCATGACATGCGTGAGAGAAAATCTGAACACGGTCACGTTCAGATTGGACTTACTGGAAAGTAAGGAGGGGGCGCCCTTCTCCACAAGAGTGCGTACACGACAAACTTGGCCACCGGACCGACGGAGGAGGGTTCATTGGCGGGCAGGCTCAAGGCGCCGACCGGCCGTTACGCAGGCAAAACGGCCGAGGAGCGGCAGATCGCACGGCGTCGGCGATTCCTGGACGCCGCACTCCAGCTGTTCGGCGACACCCCGGGCTACCGCTCGACGACCGTCGCCGCGCTCAGCGAGGCGGCCGGCCTGTCGACGCGCCAGTTCTACGAGGAGTTCCGCACCCTGGAAGACGTACTGGCCGCCCTGCACCTCCAGGTCAACGACTGGGCCGAGGAGGCGGCGCTCACCGCGCTGGCCGCCGCCGAGGACCTGCCCCTCGCCGAACGCGCCGCCGCGATCTTCCGCGCCTACGCCGCCAACGTCACCGCCGACCCGCGCCGCATCCGCATCACCTTCGTCGAGATCATCGGCGTCAGCGCCCGCCTGGAGGAACAGCGCCTGGCCCGCCGCTCCCGCTGGGTGAACCTCATCTGCACGGAGGCCGAGGCCGCCGTAGCCGCGGGAGAGGCGGCGCCCCGCGACTACCAGCTCGCCGCGACCGCCTTCATCGGCAGTGTCAACGGCCTGCTGCACGACTGGAGCGCCGGCTGGGTGAACGCCACGCTGGACGAGGTGGTGGACGAGCTGGTGCGGATGCTGCTGGGCATCCTGCGCCCGGCGGGGTGGGTGCCTCCGGTGCCCGGGAACACCGGGAGCACTCGGGGTTCCTGACGTTCTTCCGGTTTCCTCCGCCGGGGCGTGGTCGTGCGGTCGTCGCGCTGTTCAGCGGGCCAGCCGGTTCAGCGACTCCAGTACGGGGCCCACGCCGTCCTCCGCGCCGATCCCGGCCGCGAGAGCGCGCGCCCGTTCGCCGTACGCGGGGTCGGTGGTCGCCCGTACCAGCGCCGAGGCCAGCGCGTCCGTCGTCAGCCTCCGCAACGGAACCGGCCTGGGAGCCACGCCCAGGGACACCAGCCGCGCCGCCCAGAAACCCTCGTCGAACTGGATCGGCACCGGCACTGCCGGTTCCCCGGTGCGCAGACCCGCGGCGGTCGTGCCGGCGCCACAGTGGTGGACCACGGCAGCCATGCGCGGGTGTCGCGAGCGAGATATTTCCCGAGAGTTCCCCGGGACTTCCCCTCTGATCCGCTTGTGGAAGCGCCGCGCTGTGCTGGCATGTCCCGGTCGCCCGTGATGCCTGGGGATCGCGGTGCTCGGGTGGCCGACGAGGGCGACGGGTGGTTGGGGGACCATGCTGGCGGAGACGGTGTTGTCGACGGAGGACGCGCCCGCGGAGGACCGGTTCGAGTGGTGGCGCGACCGGATGGAACTGGGCGACGTGGCGGTGTGGCCGACGACGTTCCGGCCGACGGTCGTCCGTCGCACGCCCGGACCGATCGAGCAGTCCGATCCTGGGACGTACCGCATAGGCCTGGTGGTACGACGGACGGAGGACGGGACCCGGGGCGACCGACAGGCCACCATCGGCTCCCTCGAATTCCTGCTCGACGACTCGTCACAACCGTGCGAGGCCCGCGCCGACGGTGCCGTGACCGCGGCGATCGGTGTCGAGGTTCCCCAGTACCTGCTTCCGCTGTCCCGGGCCGACTTCGGGCAGCTCGTGGGCAGACGGCTGTCCGGACGTGAGGGGATCGGCGCGCTGCTGGCCGAGTTCCTGACCCGGTTGACAGCGAATGCCGACAGCTTCCGGCCCTCCGACGGTCCCCGGCTCGGGACAGTCGTCGTCGACCTGGTGTCCGCGCTGCTCACCCACGAGCTCGACGCGGAGGGCGTACTCCCGCCCGAGACCCGAAGACGGACTCTGGTCCTCAGTGTCCGGGCCTTCGTCCGGCAGCGTCTGCACGACCCGGGTCTCACCCCGGGCGTCATCGCCGCCGCCCACCACATCTCGCCCGGGTATCTGCACCGCCTCTTCCGGGACGAGGACGACACGGTCGCCTCCTACTTACGTCGCCAGCGTCTGGAACGCGCACGCCGTGACCTGGCCGACCCGGCTCTGCGGGACGTGCCGGTCCACCGCATCGCGAGCCGCTGGGGTTTCACGCACGCCTCCGCCTTCACCAGGGTCTTCCGGGCCGCCTACGGGCACCCGCCCAGCCATCACCGTCGCCTGGCCCGCTGACCTCTCCGCTCCGGTGCGCTACGTCCCGGAAGGGGAGTCCAAGCGGTCCAGCACACTCCGTACGTTCTTCCGGTAGACGTCGAGCCTCTTGTCCAGCGACTTCAGTTCGGAGGCGTTCGCGGCGATCACGTCCTGCTGGATCTCCGTCTCGGCCGCCACCCGGATCCTCACCAGGCCGACGTCGTCCTTGCACTCGACGTCGGCGACGGCCACCGCGCGCTCCTTCGTGCCGGCGGCGGCGGAGCTTTCCAGCTTCCAGGCCTTGTCCAGCATGGCGTCGTCCGGCGTCGCGTAGTCGTGACCCCGAGTGTGCATGCACTTCTTCCACGCCCGGAAGGCGGACACGACGGCGGGGTGTTTCTCGGAGACTTCCAGCGACTGCCAGGAAAGGCGGTCGGCCAGTGTGTTCGTGAGGTTCCCGGCGCCGCGGGCGAGTTCCTGTGCAGAACTCACCGCACACCCCTGCTGCCGGGCCTTCTCAGGGCCGTAGTAGGCCGCGTTGGCCTTGGAGTCCTTGAGGATCTCAAGGCGTCGGCGCGCGATGTCCGCGGAGAACCCATCGGGTGGGGGGTGGTAGCCGTAGCGCTCGGCGACCTGGGAATCGATGACGCCGTAGCGGCGGCGCAGGGGGTCGGGCGGGAGCGGCGTCACGGGTGCGTACCAGGTGAATCCGGCCTTCTTCATACAGGCGTCCACCAGGAGGCCTTCGGCGCGACTGGCGTCGGACTGATCGCGCAGGCCGAGTCGGTAGGCGCTCAGCGGCAGGCGCAGGTCGACCGCCGCCGCCGCCGTCTCCGCCGCGGTGGATTCGTCGGCCTCGGAAAATGCGTAGTAGCCGCCGCCGCTCAGTACGAGCAGCGCCGCTGCCGTCAACGCTGTCTTCCTTTTCCAGTGCTTCATGTCCCACTCGCCGAATAGGGAGAACCGAATAGGGAGAACACGGAATTCGGGAGTCCCGGCCCGTCCTCGTGGGCCGGGACTCGTCGGACCGAACTGCTAGCAGGCGATGGAGTGGCCGCCGATCTCGTTGTTCATGTTGACTCCGTACTGGTCACCCGTGACGTTGGTGAGATTGGAGTACCCGTAGCCGGTGCCGATGACCAGGGTGTCCCCGCCCTGCGCCGGGTTCTCGTAGACGACCACGCGACACGGGTAGAAGTTGGCGATCGAACTCACGCTGTTGTCCACCGAGTAACTGGGGTGGAGCGGGTAGTAGTTGTTCTCGTAGTGCGTGTCCGAGGCCTTGAAGTCGGCAGCCCAGTCGAAGTCGGCCTGCCGGAAGACACAGAACTCGGAGTTCGAGGCCTCGCAGACGCCGTCGTTGGACGCGGCGGGAGCCACCCCGGCCAGGAGCGGGACACTGCATACGGCGGCTGCGGCGAGAATGCCCAGCCTGGACATGATGCGATTCACGAAGACTCCCCTTGTCTCTCTGTCTCTACATCTGTCGGTTCGCGGCGCCCCGATGTCGCTGTGGGACGACGTGAGTCAAGGATCTTCGCGACACCTCCTGGTGTCATTGCCGTTCAGTCCACGGTTCCTTGACAACGAGGTCACTCCGGCCTCAACATCGGTCGGCCCAGGCCGCTGTGACGGTCGGCAGGCCTCCTGCGATCACGAGCAGACAGATCACCACAAGTCGTCGGCGCAGTACGCGGTAGGCCTGTTGGTACTCGGCCCGCAGCTCCCCGGCGCGCTGGGCTGTGCGCTGCCAGGACGCCCGCGCCAGGGACACGTACTCCTCCTCGAACAGCCGCTCAAGCTCCGCCTGCTGACTGTCCGTCAGCCAGGACAGCCGGCCGGTGAGGCGTACGGCGGCCTCTCGTGCCTCGTCGAGGGTCGCCGCCACGAGCAGATGGCCCTGGACGTCGTTGATCATCGCTGCGGCGCGCACGGCACGGTCGTCCATGGCGGTCACCTCGCTGTCAACTCCCGTTCCTCGACGGAAAAGGTGCCGTGGTGGAGGTCGAACGCCGGGGATTCGCTGCGGATACGGGGGAGGGAGACGAAGTTGTGACGCGGGGGCGGGCAGGACGTGGCCCACTCCAGGGAGCGGCCGTAGCCCCACGGGTCGTCGACCTCGACCTTCTTGCCGTACTTCGCGGTCTTCCACACGTTGTAGAAGAACGGGAGCACGGACAGACCTAGCAGGAACGAGCTGATCGTCGAGATCGTGTTCAGCGCCGTGAGGCCCTCGACCGCGAGGTAGTCCGGGATGCGACGGACCATGCCGTTCGGCCCGAGCCAGTGCTGGACGAGGAAGGTGCCGTGGAAGCCGGTGAACAGCGTCCAGAACGTGATCTTGCCGAGGCGCTCGTCGAGCATCTTGCCGGTGAACTTCGGCCACCAGAAGTGGAAGCCGGAGAACATCGCGAACACCACCGTGCCGAAGACGACGTAGTGGAAGTGGGCGACGACGAAATACGTGTCGGACACGTGGAAGTCGATGGGAGGTGAAGCCAGCATCACCCCGGTCAGGCCGCCGAAGGTGAAGGTGATGAGGAAGCCGGTGGCCCAGAGCATCGGTGTCTCGAAGGACAGACTGCCCTTCCACATGGTTCCGATCCAGTTGAAGAACTTCACGCCCGTTGGGACGGCGATGAGGAACGTCATGAAGGAGAAGAACGGGAGGAGGACGCCGCCGGTGACGTACATGTGGTGGGCCCACACGGTCACGGACAGGCCGGCGATGGCGATGGTGGCGCCGATCAGGCCCATGTAGCCGAACATCGGCTTGCGGGAGAAGACCGGGATGACCTCGCTGATGATGCCGAAGAACGGCAGCGCGATGATGTACACCTCTGGATGCCCGAAGAACCAGAACAGGTGCTGCCACA
>NZ_JBSFDA010000155.1:0-24245 GCF_053593675.1 Streptomyces sp. NPDC002156
AAGTCCAGGTCCTCCACCGCGATCGCCTTCACGCCGCACGTTTGGGCCCAGTGCAGCAGGCGGGTCAGGGCATGGCGGACCTGGGCGTCCCGGTGCTCGGCGGTGCCGGCCAGATCGTAGAAGAAGCGGCGCGGGCTGCCGGTCGGGTTGCCGTGGGCATCCAGGCGCCACACAGCGAGGTGATCGGCGTTCATGTCGGCGCCGATCACACCGTGGGCGAGCGCGGCCTCGATGGGGAGGGTGTGGGTGGGTGGGATCTGCCAGGAGGCGGTCAGGTACCAGCGGTTCCGGCCGGTGTCGTAGTGGATGCGGTAGGCGATCGCCCGGTTGGCCACGACGCGATCCGCCCACTCGGTACCCCGGTGTGCGAACACGACCCTCGACGAAAGGACGTACCGTCCGTGCGGGGCGTTCGCCAGATGCGCGAGCGGCGCGGGGACTTTGATGCTCGCCTCACCGTCCGGGCTGACGCGGATGGTCTCGTTGCCGTACCGCTTGCCGGACTCCCCGTCCGCCTCACAGAACCAGCGCTCGGCTTCCCAACGCCCGCGCCACGCGGACTCGGTGAGCTGGGCGGCGTCCAGGTGGTGCCGGGTGCGGGCCAGCCGTTTACCGCCGCGCACGACGTGGACGATGCCGGCCTCGCGGTCCGCTCGCGCGGCGGTCAGCCGGTCCTGAAGTACCCGTAGCCGCCGGGACTTCGCGTGCCACTCCCGCTGGGACCGGTAACCCCCGGGCGCCTTCTTCGTCCCCTTCTGCCCGACCGGCTGGGACAGTCGGTCCTCGATGGTGCGGACGCCCGCTTCCAGGTTCTGGATATGCGCCAACTGGCAGCGGCGGGCCAGCGCCCACTGGTCGTGCGACGCCTTAGTGATACTGCCAGCCCACCGCGACGACGACAGCGGCGTCAGCTCCCGCTTACGCACCGCCCACGACTCACCGGAGTGCTCCAGGCCGTCCCGGCACCGTGTCTTGAGATCCTTCGAGGCCAGCGACCCCAGGTGCGCGCTCACCAGGCACAGCACCTTCTCATCGTCAGGCGTCAGGTGCTTGAGACGGGTCCGGATGGCCACGCCAGATGGCCCAGACGCGACGAAGGGCACTGCCATGCTCCTCAACTCACTCACCTTGTCACCCCCACCCGAAGATCCCTCCGCCGTGGGAAACGAGCGCCGACCATGAAGGTCACGCATTCGATGCAAGAACATCAGTTCCCCGCTGAAGCCGATACCACTGCCGGACCACGCGGCACGACACAGGCCACCTACACTCGCTCCCCCTCACCACTACACCTTTGAACGCACTCCAGCGGGAGCAGCTCCAAACCCCTACGACCGCAGCCTGAAATCCAGTGCCGTGCAACGCCGTCCCGCCGAAACCGTGCGCACCGCCTGGCCTATCGCCTTGCGTGAACCGACCAGGACGACCAGCTTCTTCGCCCGGGTGACGGCCGTATACAGAAGGTTGCGCTGGAGCATCATCCACGCGCCCGTGGTGACCGGGATGACCACCGCCGGGTACTCGCTGCCCTGGGAGCGGTGGATGGTCACGGCGTAGGCGTGGGCGAGTTCGTCCAGCTCGTCGAAGTCGTACGGGACCTCCTCGTCCTCGTCCGTCAGTACGGTGAGGCGCTGTTCGACCTCGTCGAGGGAAGTGACGACTCCGACGGTGCCGTTGAAGACGCCGTTCTCGCCCTTGTCGTAGTTGTTGCGGATCTGCGTGACCTTGTCGCCGATCCGGAAGACCCGGCCGCCGAACCGCTTCTCGGGGAGGTCCGGCCGCCCCGGTGTGATCGCCTGCTGGAGCAGCCCGTTGAGGTTGCCGGCCCCCGCCGGGCCCCGGTGCATCGGCGCGAGCACCTGGACATCGCGTCGGGGATCGAGGCCGAACTTGGCCGGAATTCGCCGTGCGGCCACATCCACGGTGAGGCGGCCGGCCTCCTCCGTGTCCTCTTCCACAAAGAGGAAGAAGTCCTTCATGCCGTCGGTGACCGGATGCTGCCCGGAGTTGATCCGGTGCGCGTTCGTCACGACGCCCGACTGCTGGGCCTGCCGGAAGACCTTGGTCAGCCGGACGGCGGGGACCGGGCTGCCGTCGGAGAGGAGGTCCCGGAGCACCTCGCCCGCGCCGACGCTGGGGAGTTGGTCCACGTCCCCGACGAACAGCAGGTGTGCTCCCGGCGGTACCGCCTTCACCAGCTTGTTGGCGAGGAGCAGGTCCAGCATCGAGGCCTCGTCCACGACCACCAGGTCGGCGTCGAGCGGGCGGTCCTTGTCGTAGGCCGCGTCGCCGCCGGGCTTCAGCTCCAGGAGGCGGTGGACGGTGGAGGCCTCGGCGCCGGTGAGTTCGGCGAGGCGCTTGGCGGCGCGGCCGGTCGGGGCGGCGAGGACGACCTTGGCCTTCTTGGCGCGGGCCAGCTCCACGATCGAGCGGACCGTGAAGGACTTGCCGCAGCCCGGTCCCCCGGTGAGGACGGCGACCTTCTCGGTCAGCGCGAGCCGGACGGCCGCCTCCTGCTCGGGGGCGAGATCGGCCCCCGTACGCCCCTGGAGCCACACCAGGGCCTTGTCCCAGGCCACGTCATGGAAGGCGGGCATCCGGTCCTCGCCGGTGCGCAGGAGACGCAACAGCTGGGCGGAGAGGGAGAGTTCGGCGCGGTGGAAGGGGACCAGGTAGACGGCGGTCACCGGTTCCGCGTCGCCGTCGGGGCCGGGCACCTTTTCACGTACGACACCCGGGTCCTCGCCCTCCTCCGGGGGCGCCGCGAGTTCGGCGAGGCATTCGATGACGAGGCCCGTGTCGACCTGGAGGAGCTTCACCGCGTCCGCGATCAGGCGTTCCTCGGGGAGATAGCAGTTGCCCTGGTCGGTGGCCTGCGAAAGGGCGTACTGCAGGCCCGCCTTGACGCGCTCGGGGCTGTCGTGCGGGATGCCGACGGACTGGGCGATCTTGTCGGCGGTGAGGAAGCCGATGCCCCAGACGTCGGAGGCGAGGCGGTAGGGCTGGTTCTTCACGACCGAGATCGAGGCGTCGCCGTACTTCTTGTAGATGCGCACGGCGATGGACGTGGACACCTCGACGCTCTGGAGGAAGAGCATGACCTCCTTGATCGCCTTCTGCTCCTCCCAGGCGTCAGCGATCTTCTTCGTGCGCTTGGGGCCGAGCCCCGGCACCTCGACGAGCCGCTTGGGCTCCTCCTCGATGATCCGGAGGGTGTCCAGGCCGAAGTGCTGGGTGATCCGGTCAGCGAAGACGGGCCCGATGCCCTTGACGAGCCCCGAGCCCAGATAGCGGCGGATGCCCTGGATGGTGGCGGGCAGGACGGTCGTGTAGTTCTCGACGGTGAACTGCTTGCCGTACTGCGGATGGGAGCCCCAACGGCCCTCCATGCGCAGGGACTCGCCGGCCTGGGCGCCGAGCAGTGCGCCGACGACGGTGAGGAGGTCGCCGGCGCCCCGGCCGGTGTCGACACGGGCGACCGTGTAGCCGTTCTCCTCGTTGGCGTACGTGATCCGTTCCAGGACGCCTTCGAGGACGGCCAGGCGCCGTTCCCCCTGCGCCGTCTGCTTCGGACCGCCGCCCGCCTGATTCGACATGATCCGACGCTACCGCCAAGCACTGACAGACCGCCGGGCCTGTGGACGACGCCCCCCCGAGGGCCGTCACCCCATGGCGGACTTGACGTGGTCGAGCACCGTCCGGAAGTCCTCCGTCGGGGAGAACTCCACCAACTCGCAGTCCTCAAGGGCCTCCGGGACATGGCCGGGCGCGAAGTAGTACGCCTGCCCCGCCTCGTACGTCTCGTCGCCCCCGGGGGTGTGCATCAGGATCCGTCCCTTGAACAGGTAGCCCCAGTGCGGGCACGGGCAGGCGTCGCCGGGCAGGCCCTTGAACGCCGGGCCCATGTCCGTGCCCTGCGGCAGGCTCACGTAGACGACCGAGAAGCCGCCTCCGATCACCTGCGTACGCAACTCCACGCCACCGCCTTCGAGCGTGACGGGAGTGTCGCTTCGAGTCGTCGCCGTCATGACTCCTCCGTTTCCGGTCCGCCGTGGTCCTGGGGAGGCCACCCCACGTCCGCCCCACACGTCCAGCCTGGACCGCCTGCGACCGGCGTGCGACTTCGCGGCCGAACAGCGGCGGCTTGGATCCTCCCTCCATCACGATCCGGTCTCGGGATGTGGCCGGGGGCTTGATTTACCTCCGTGTAATCGATTCCAATCCTCGTAGACATCGATGTAATCGATTCCACGAACGATCCACAAGGAGGTGGAGCGGCGATGGCGAGCATCAAGGACGTCGCTGCCGAGGCAGGGGTCTCCGTCGCCACGGTGTCGCGGGTCCTGAACGACCATCCGTCGGTCAGCGTCGACGCACGCACGCGCGTGCTGGCCGCCGTCGAGGCGCTGGGCTACCGCCCGAACGCCGTCGCCCGCTCCCTGCGCACCGACCAGACCCGCACCCTCGGCCTGGTCATCAGCGACGTGATGAACCCCTACTTCACCGAACTGGCCCGCTCCGTCGAGGAGGAGGCCCGCGCCCTCGGTTACAGCGTCATCATCGGCAACGCCGACGAGCGGCCCGACCTGCAGGACCACCACGTACGGACCCTGCTGGACCGCCGGATCGACGGTCTCCTCGTCTCCCCCACCGACGGCGGCTCCCCGCTGATGCTGGACGCCGCGCGCGCGGGGACCCCGATGGTCTTCGTGGACCGCTGGATCCCGGGCGTGGACGTGCCGGTCGTACGGGCGGACGGGCGCCAGGCGGTCCGGGATCTCGTCTCGCACCTGCACGGGCTCGGTCACCGGCGGCTCGCGATCATCGCGGGCCCGGCGGCCACCACCACCGGCAGCGAGCGCGTCGAGGCCTTCAGGGAGGCCCTCGCCGAGTACGGGCTGCCGCTGCCCGACGCCTACATAGGGCAGGGCAACTTCCAGGCCGAGAGCGGGCGCCGGGTGACCGACGCCTTCCTCGACCTGGCCGAGCCGCCCGAGGTCGTCTTCGCGGCCGACAACCTGATGGCGCTGGGCGCGCTGGACGCCGTACGCGCGCGTGGGATGCGTGTTCCGCGGGACATCGCGCTCGCGGCCTTCGACGACATCCCGTGGTTCGTGCACACCGATCCGCCGGTCACGGCCGTCGCGCAGCCGACCGGTGAGCTGGGGCGGGCCGCCGTCCGGGCGCTGGTCGACGTCATCGAGGGACGGCCCCCGCAGTCCGTGACGCTGGCCGCGCATCTCGTCGTACGGCGGTCGTGCGGTGAGCCGCCGCCGACCTCATCAGTACAGCCCTCCGCACAGCCCTCCGCTACGAACAGGAGTACGTCGTGAGCAACCCGGACGAGTTGCTGCGCATCGAAGGCATACGGAAGTCCTTCCCCGGTGTGGTCGCGCTCGACGGCGTCGACTTCGATCTGCGCCGGGGCGAGGTGCATGTGCTGCTCGGTGAGAACGGCGCGGGCAAGAGCACCCTCATCAAGATGCTCTCCGGCGCCTACCGCCCCGATGCCGGCCGCATCCTCGTCGACGGCGAGGAGACCCGTATCCACGGGGCGCAGGATTCCGAACGGCTCGGGATCGCCACCATCTACCAGGAGTTCAACCTCGTACCCGATCTGACGGTCGCCGAGAACATCTTCCTGGGGCGGCAGCCGCGCCGCTACGGGATGATCGACCGCAAGCGGATGGAGGCCGAGGCCGCCGTACTGCTGGAGCGTGTGGGCGTAAACGTGTCCCCACGCGCGCGGGTGCGTGAACTCGGGATCGCGCGGCTCCAGATGGTCGAGATCGCGAAGGCGCTGAGCCTGGACGCGCGCGTGCTGATCATGGACGAGCCGACCGCCGTTCTCACCTCCGAGGAGGTCGAGAAGCTGTTCGCGATCGTGCGCACCCTGCGCGAGGACGGCGTCGGGATCGTCTTCATCACCCATCACCTGGAGGAGATCGCCGCTCTGGGGGATCGGGTGACCGTCATCCGCGACGGCAAGAGTGTCGGGCAGGTGCCTGCCAATACCCCCGAGGACGAGCTCGTACGGCTGATGGTCGGGCGGTCCATCGAACAGCAGTACCCGCGCGAGGCCACCGACGCGGGCGCCGCCCTCCTCAAGGTGGACGGGCTCACCCGGGACGGTGTCTTCCACGACATCGGCTTCGAGGTGCGGGCCGGTGAGGTCGTCGGCATCGCGGGGCTGGTCGGAGCCGGGCGTACGGAGGTCGCGCGCGCCGTGTTCGGCGCCGATCCGTACGACAAGGGGTCCGTGTCCGTCGCGGGTGCCGCCGTGCGCGGGAGCGATGTCGGGGCCGCCATGGCCGCCGGGATCGGGCTCGTACCGGAGGACCGCAAGGGGCAGGGACTGGTGCTCGACGCCTCCGTCGAGGAGAACCTCGGCCTTGTCACCCTGCGGGCCGCGACCAAGGGCGGTCTTGTCGACCTCAAGGGGCAGCGGGTCGCCGCCGCGAAGGTCGCCGAGCAGCTGGGCGTACGGATGGCCGGGCTCGGCCAGCATGTGCGCACGCTCTCCGGCGGCAACCAGCAGAAGGTCGTCATCGGCAAGTGGCTGCTCGCGAACACCAGGGTGCTGATCCTCGACGAGCCGACGCGCGGGATCGACGTCGGGGCCAAGGTCGAGATCTACCAGCTGATCAACGAGCTGACGGCCGCCGGTGCCGCCGTACTGATGATCTCCAGCGATCTGCCCGAGGTGCTCGGGATGAGCGACCGAGTGCTGGTGATGGCGCAGGGCCGGATCGCCGGTGAACTCACGGCCGCCGAGGCCACCCAGGACTCCGTGATGGCACTCGCCGTCAGCGCACCCACTTCTTTTGGAACTACTGGACCTACTGGAACTACTGCTGTGGAGGGCTCTCGTGGCCACTGACACGCTCAAGAGCAACGCGGGCGCGAGTGGCGCCACGAGCGGCCTGCGCCGCGTCCTGCTCGACAACGGCGCGCTGACGGCGCTCATCGTCCTCGTCATCGCGATGTCGGCGCTGTCCGGCGACTTCCTGACGACGGACAACCTGCTCAACGTGGGTGTCCAGGCGGCCGTGACGGCCGTCCTCGCCTTCGGCGTCACCTTCGTGATCGTCTCGGCGGGCATCGACCTGTCGGTCGGTTCGGTCGCCGCCCTGTCGGCCACCGTCCTTGCCTGGGCGGCGACTTCGGAGGGCGTACCGGTCGCGATAGCCGTCCTCCTGGCCGTCGTCACCGGCATCGCGTGCGGCCTGGTCAACGGCTTCCTGATCTCGTACGGCAAACTGCCGCCGTTCATCGCGACGCTCGCCATGCTGTCGGTGGGGCGCGGGCTGTCGCTGGTGATCTCGCAGGGTTCGCCGATCGCGTTCCCCGAGTCGGTCTCGCACCTCGGTGACACGCTGGGCGGCTGGCTGCCGGTGCCCGTGCTGGTGATGGTGGCCATGGGGCTCGTCACGGCGTTCATCCTCGGCCGTACGTACCTGGGGCGCTCCATGTACGCGATCGGCGGCAACGAGGAGGCGGCCCGGCTCTCCGGGCTGCGGGTGAAGAAGCAGAAGCTGGCGATCTACGCGCTGTCCGGGCTGTTCGCCGCCGCGGCGGGCATCGTGCTCGCGTCGCGGCTGTCCTCCGCCCAGCCGCAGGCCGCGCAGGGGTACGAGCTGGACGCCATCGCCGCGGTGGTCATTGGTGGGGCATCCCTGGCGGGCGGTACCGGCAAGGCGTCCGGGACGCTGATCGGCGCGTTGATCCTGGCGGTGCTGCGGAACGGGCTCAACCTCCTCTCCGTGTCCGCCTTTTGGCAGCAGGTCGTCATCGGTGTCGTGATCGCGCTGGCGGTGCTGTTCGACACGGTGCGGCGGAAGAGCGGGTCCACTCCCGTGGCAACCGGTGCCTCCGGCGGTGGTGACCGGCGCAAGCAGGCCTTCACGTATGTGCTGGCCGCCGTGGTCGCGGCGGCGATCGTGGGCGCGACGTCCCTGCTGCACAGCGGTTCGTCCGCCGCGTCGACCCAGAAGGTGGGTCTGTCGCTGTCGACGCTGAACAACCCCTTCTTCGTGCAGATCCGGGCCGGTGCCCAGGCGGAGGCCAAGAAGCTGGGCGTGGACCTGACCGTCACGGACGCCCAGAACGACGCCTCGCAGCAGGCCAACCAGCTGGAGAACTTCACCAGTTCGGGCCTCGGGGCGATCATCGTCAACCCGGTGGACTCGGACGCGACGGGTCCGGCCGCGCGGTCGGTGAACAAGTCCGGGATCCCGCTCGTCGCCGTGGACCGGTCGGTCAACGGCGCGGAGACGGACACCCTCGTCGCCTCCGACAACACCGCCGGGGGTGTGCTGGCCGCGAAGGCGCTCGCCGAGAAGCTGGGCGGGCAGGGCACGATCGTCGTCCTCCAGGGCCAGGCGGGCACCTCCGCCAGCCGTGAGCGCGGCGCCGGTTTCACCGAGGGGCTGAAGGCCTACCCGGGCATCAAGGTGGTCGCCAAGCAGCCCGCCGACTGGGACCGCACCAAGGGCCTCGACGTCATGACCAACCTGCTCCAGGCCAACCCCGACATCAACGGTGTCTTCGCCGAGAACGACGAGATGGCGCTCGGCGCGATCAAGGCGCTCGGCAGCAAGGCCGGCAAGTCGGTGTCGGTGATCGGTTTCGACGGCACGCCCGACGGGCTGAAGGCGGTCGCGGACGGTTCGCTGTACGCGTCGGTGGCCCAGCAGCCCAAGGAACTCGGGCGGATCGCGGTGGAGAACGCGCTGCGGGTCGCCGAGGGCAAGAGTGTCGAGAAGACGGTGATGGTGCCGGTGAAGGTGGTCACGGAGGAGAACGTGGCGGAGTTCGGCGGCTGAGCAGCACCTCGAACGGGTGGAGTGGGAACGGCCGGGCTCGTCTTTTCGAGGCGGCCCGGCCTGTCGGCCGGTACAACTGACGGGTATGGGGAGACAGTTCATGTACGACTACGACCTGCTGGTCGTGGGGTCGGCCAACGCCGATCTGGTGACCGTGGTCGAGCGGCGGCCCGCGGCCGGTGAGACGGTGCTCGGTTCCGACCTGGTGGTCCACCCGGGCGGCAAGGGCGCCAACCAGGCAGTCGCCGCCGCCCGGTTGGGGGCCCGTACGGCGCTCCTGGCGCGGGTCGGCAACGACGGCCACGGCCGGCTGCTGCTGGACTCGATGCGGGGCGCCGGTGTCGACACGGTGGGCGTGCTGGTCGGCGGGGCGCCGACGGGGGTCGCGCTGATCACCGTGGACCCGTCCGGCGACAACAGCATCGTGGTGTCGCCGGGCGCCAACGGGCGGCTGGTCGCCGAGGACATCCGGGCCGCCGGGAGCCTGTTCCAGGCCTCGCGGGTGGTGTCGGCGCAGCTGGAGATTCCGCTGGAGTCGGTGGTGGAGGTCGTACGGAACCTGGCTCCCGAGGGCCGGTTCGTACTGAATCCCTCCCCGCCGCGACCGCTGCCGCGTGAAGTCCTGGCCGCCTGCGACCCGTTGATCGTGAACGAGCACGAGGCCCGGGTGATCGCCGGTGCGGACGCCGAGTTGGGCGACTCGCCGGAGGACTGGGCGAAGACGCTGCTCGCTCTCGGGCCGCACTCGGTCGTCATCACCCTGGGTGCGGAGGGCGCGCTGGTCGCCGTACGGGCCGGGGAGCGGGTGCGGGTGCCGTCGGCGCCGGTGGAGGCCGTGGACACGACAGGGGCGGGCGACGCGTTCACCGCGGCGCTGGCCTGGCGGCTGGGCGCGGGCGAGTCGCTGGTGGAGGCGGCGGCGTACGCGGCCAGGGTGGGCGCGGTCGCGGTGACACGGGCCGGCGCCCAGGACTCCTTCCCTACGGCTGAGGAGGTCGACGCGCTGTGAAGCGGGGCGGAATCCTGAACCGTCATCTCGCGGGCGCGCTCGCCGAGTTGGGGCACGGGGACGGGGTGCTGGTGTGCGATGCCGGTATGCCGATCCCGGCCGGGCCGCGCGTCGTCGACCTGGCCTTCCGGGCCGGGGTGCCGTCCTTCGCGGAGGTGCTCGACGGGTTGCTGACGGAGCTGGTCGTGGAGGGCGCGACAGCGGCGGCGGAGGTACGGGGCGCGAATCCGGGGGCCGCGAAGCTGCTGGACGGGCACTTTCCCGACGGCGGCCTCATCCTCGTCTCGCACGAGCGGCTCAAGGAGCTGTCGGCGGGGGCGCGGCTGGTCGTACGGACGGGGGAGGCACGGCCGTACGCGAATGTGCTGCTGCGGTGCGGGGTCTTCTTCTGAGTCGAGGCCGGTGGTGTGCGGCGCTTCAGCGGGTCGCTCGGGCGAAGGTCACATGCGTGACCCCGGTGGGCGAGGACGTGGCCTCGACCTCGTAGTCCTTCTCGACGCCCTCCAGGCCGTCCCAGAGGCGTACGCCCCGGCCCAGCAGCACCGGGGCCACCACGACGTGCAGGTGGTCGACGAGTCCGGCGGCGAGGAAGTCACGGACGACGGTGGGCCCGCCGCCGATGCGTACGTCCTGGCCGTCCGCGGCCTTGCGGGCCGTTTCGAGCGCCTCGGCGGGCGACGTGTCGAGGAAGTGGAAGGTCGTACCGCCCTCCATCTCGATCGGCGGGCGTGTGTGATGGGTGAGGACGAAGGTCGGTGTGTGGAAGGGCGGGTTGGGTCCCCACCAGCCCTTCCAGTCCGGGTCCTCGTGCCAGCCGGGCGGGCCGTATTTCCCGGCGCCCATGATCTCGGCGCCGATCCCGGGCGCGAACTGCTGTGCGAAGGCGTCGTCGATGCCGCCGGTCCCGCCCGGCTGGCCGGTCATCTCGTGCCAGAACCGGGTGGTGAACATCCACTGGTGCAGCCTCTCGCCGGCGTGGCCGAACGGCGCTTCACGGCTGAGCCCCTCACCGGTGCCGAAGCCGTCGAGCGAGATCGTGAAGTTGTGGACGCGGGCGAGTGACATGGCTGACGCCTCCTTTGTCTCCGCCGGTCCAGTCTCCCCGGACCGCCGGGCCGTGCGCCACCGGAACGGGATACGAGGCAGGGCCGGAAACAGCTTCGAGGGGGCCCGGTCCGTCGACCGGGCCCCCTCGGCTTCCCCTCCACATCAGAACCCCAGCGATCCCCCCAGATCCCCCTCCAGAAGTCCTGATGCCATGTACGACCGGCGAGGTGGGCGGAGGGTTGTACGGGGAACCAAGATTTTTTCATCGCCTTCGGGCTCAGGCGGTTTCGGGCTCAGGCGGAGCCTCCAGTGAGCGCCTGGTCGAGCGAGGCCGGGCACTGCTGTGCGCCCGGATGCGTGGCGAGACTGATCAGCAGGTCGAGTCGACGGCCTGCCGCCTGCAGCTCGGTGACCTTGGCCCCGATCCGGGCACGTTCGTCGAGCAGGCGCTCCAGCATCTCGGGGCCGACGTGCTGGGCGTCGATGGCGGGCAACAGGGTCGCGATCAGACGGCTGCCGAGTCCGGCCGTGTAGAGCTCCTGGATGAGCCCCACGCGGTCCACGGCCGACTCCGGGTAGACGCGCTGGCCACTGGCCGTGCGCTGGGGACACAGCAGGCCCTGCTCCTCGTAGTAGCGCAGCGCACGCGCGCTGACCCCGGCCTTCTCGGCCAGTCCGCCGATACGCATCCGGCCCCTCCCGCTGCTCGTGCTGCTCGCGCTGTCGCCCGTCACGACTTGCCCTTCACGTTGACGTCAGGTTTTAGCGTAGGCGGCACCGGGCGGACGCGATCTCCCACCGCCCGCCGAAAGGAACGAACATGGACATCGCCGGTTCCACCGCGCTCGTGACGGGCGCCAATCGCGGGATCGGTCGGCGCTTCGTCGATCAACTGCTGGCCCGGGGAGCCAGGAAGGTCTACGCCACCGCCCGCCGCCCGGAGCTGATCGACACGTCCGACCCGCGGGTCACACCGCTGTACCTGGACCTGCTGGACGAGAAGTCGATCGTGAACGCCGCCGAGGCGGCACAGGACGTCACGTTGCTGGTCAACAACGCCGGCATCGCGACCGGGGCCAACCTCATGACCGACGACCTGGACACCGTCCGGGAGGACCTGGAAACCCACCTCTTCGGCACGCTCCGGGTCATTCGCGCCTTCGCGCCTGCCCTCGCCGCGGGCGGTGGAGGGGCGGTCGTGAACATCCTGTCCGTGCTGTCGTGGGTCGCCACCGAAGGGACGGGGTCCTACGCCGTGGCCAAGGCGGCGGAGTGGAACATGACCAACGGCGTCCGCCTTGAACTCGCCGGTCAGCGGACCCTTGTCCAGGGTGTGCATCTGGGCGCCGCGGACACCGACATGATGGCGGGACGCGACGTTCCCATGATCGACCCGACCGACGTCGCCCGGGCCAGCCTCGACGGCGTACAGGCCGGCACCATCGAGGTCCTGGTCGACGACCCCAGCCGCTTCGTCAAGGCCGCCCTCGGGGGCGATCCCGCCCAGCTGTACGGGCCTCCGCCGGGGAACTGACCCGGGCCCGATATTCCCGCGAGGGACGCCCTGCCCCCGGGCCGTAAGACAGGTGAGAATGTCTCACTCCGGGTGTACGGAGGCCTTTGTGGATGCCAGGAATCTCTTCTACACCAGAACCACATCTCGGCTCGCCCGACTTGAGTGGTCGGTCGCTCTCGCCGTTTCCTCCGTCGCCGCTCTGACGCATCTTTCCGAGATCCGCTGGTGGCTTTTCGTCTCCCTTTTTCTCGTCATCGATCTCATCGGGTACGTCCCGGGCGCCATCGCCTATCGAAGAAGTCCGGACGGGCGGGTCGGGCGCGGATACTACGTCGCCTACAACCTCATGCACTCACTGGTCACCTGGGCGGTCTTCGCGGGGTTGTGGAGCTGGCTGGTGGGTGCGGAATGGGCGTTGCTGGCGCTGCCCATCCATCTCATGGGCGACCGGGCCCTCTTCGGGAACTCCCTCAAACCCTTCGGAGTGCCCTTCGAACCGTGCACCCACCCGGACTTCGCAGCATTCCAGCGGGCCTACGACGGGAAGGGGAGCGATGCCGTCCGCGTTTGATCTGGTCTCGGCCCATGCCGACAATCCCAGTGCTTTTCTCGCCCTCAACAGCGGGAACGAGTTCTTTGTCGACGATCGGTACGACGGAGTCTGCGCCTTCCGTCCGGCGGGACGGCATCTGCTGCAGCTCGGCGGGCCCTTCGCCGCCCCTGGCGACCGTGCCGGGCTGCTGGACGCCTTCCTCGACCGGGCCGCGGGCGGACGGCGGCGCGTAATCGCCGTACAACTCCAGGCCGAGGACGCCCGGTTGTACGCGGCCCACGGGTTCACGGTGAACCAGATGGGGGCCTCGTACGCCCTCGATCTGGCGCGGTTCACCCTGCGCGGGTCGCCGTTCGTACGGCTGCGGAACAAGATCTCCCGGGCCCGGCGGGCGGGGGTGGAGGTCGCCCAGGTCCCGCCTGGGGAATCATCAGACGTGCTTGATCTCATCGACCGCGAATGGCTGCTCGGGAAGGGGAAGCGCGCCAAAGAACTCCGGTTTCTCGTCGGGGAACGTGACGGACCCGAGCAGAAACATCAGAGGGTTTTCACCGGTACCGTCGATGGGCGCGTCGTGGGGTACATCAGCTACTCCCCCGCCTTCGGCAGCCGCCCGGGCTGGCTGCACGATCTCAGTCGCCGTCGCGCCGACGCCCCACCCGGCACCATGGAACTCCTCAACTCGACCGCCATCGAGCGATTCTGTGGGGAGGGCGGCGAGTGGCTGCATTTCGGATTCACTCCCTTCGTCGGACTTGATCCATCCCTTGAGGCACCAGGTGCAAGTGGCATGGTGGCGCGTGTCGTGCGTTTTCTCGGGGAGCGCGGTGAGCGGGTCTATCCGGCCGCCGCGCAGCTCGAATACAAGGAGAAATGGGCGCCGCATGTCGTGCTGCCCGAGTACATCGCCTTTCAGGGTGGAGTGCGGCCGAGTGCGTTATGGCGGCTCGGGCGGGAAACCAACATCCTCTGAATTAAGGAGTACATCGCGTATGCGCGAAGTAATCGTCCAGGTGGTCGTCGAGGAGCGCACGGCCCGGCAGGCGTACGAGCTGATCTGCGACTTCCGCCGCTATCCCGAGCTGACCGACAAGGTGAACGAGGTCGTCGTGCATCCGCCGGAGGCCGACGGGTCGCTCCGGTCGGACTGGAGTGTCATCTTCCGCAACGGGCTGATGCGGTGGAGCGAACGCGACCGGTTCGTCCCGGAGACCCTGACCGTCGAGTTCGAGCAGATCAAGGGCGACTTCGAGGTCTTCCAGGGCTCCTGGGTGTGCGAGGAGCGGGAGGAGGAGGGCACGGTGGTCACCTTCCGGTCCGATTTCGACCTCGGCATCCCCTCCCTCGCGGAGATCCTCGATCCCGTCGCCGAGAGCACGCTGCGGGACAACATCCTGCGCATCCTCGAAGGGCTCATGGGCCGGGTGACCCCGATGAGCCCCCTGGACCTCGCCGCGTCCCGGCATGGCTGACCCGGTGTCGTCCCTGGCGACGCGGCCCGGTGTCGCCCAATGCCTCGACATGTACGCCAAGTTGGCGTCCGGCGTGTGCGTCGTGACCACCCGGGGTGCCGACGGCCGACCGGCCTGCGCGACGGTCTCCTCGGCGGCGGCCGTCTCGGCGGCACCGGCCCTGATGTCCCTCTGCCTGGCCAACGCCTCCCGCACCCTCGCCGCCCTCCGCGACCACGGCTCCTTCGCCCTCCACGTCCTCGACGAACGGCACCGCCCCTGGGCCGAGCGCTGCGCCGACCCCCTCGCCACCGCCGCCGAACGCTTCGGCGAGGAACAGGCGGAGTACGTCCATGGGGTGCCCGTCCGCGCCGACGCCCTCGCCTGGTCGGTGTGCGCGGTGACGGACGTACGGGCGTACGGCGACCACCACCTGGTCGTCGGCGAGGTCCTCGCCGCCCACACCGGCACCGGGCATCCGCTGCTCTGGTACGACCGGGGCTTCCATGGGCGGAGCGGGGCGCGGCATGGGTGAGCTGCGATCGCACCCGGAGGTGCCTGTGGTGATGGCTCCGCCGTGGCGGGGCGGACGTCCCGAGGATCATCAACTCCCTTCTGTACGAGGCCTGGTGAGCGCCGACTTCACGATCGTCGGCGCCGGTCTGGCCGGCCTCTCCACCGCGTACCACCTGCTGCGGTACGCACCCGGCGCCGATGTCGCCGTCGTCGACGCGGGCCACCCTGCGGCCGGTGCCAGCGGCCACGGCACCGGACTCCTCGGGCCCCGGGCAGGTCCGCCCGTCGACCGCGCGATCCGCCGGTTCGGCCCGGACACGGCCCGTCGTATGCACCGGGCCAGCGAGGACGCGGTGGCCGGTGCCCTGGAGCTGTGCCGCACCCTGGACGTGCCCGTGCGCACCGGCGAGCAACTGGTCGTCGCCCGCTCACCGGAGGGACTGGCCCGGCTGTCCGGACAGGCAGCGGCCTGTCGCGCCCTCGGCCTGGACGTACCGCCCCTGTCGGCGGCCGGGGTGCGCGAGCGCATCGACGTGCCCTGCCAGGCGGGGCTGCTCCACCGGCAGGCGGCCACCCTTGACCCCGCGCTTCTCACCGCCGCCCTCGCCCGGGCCTGCGCGGCCAACGGCGCCCGGCTGTACGGGCGTTCACCGGTCGTCGGCCGGTCCGGTAACGGTAGCGGCGGCACGCGGCTGGTCTTTCCGCACGGTGAACTCCGTACGGGCGCCGGGGTGTTCGCGGTCAACGGCGGGGCCGGTGCCCTTGGCCTCCCGGTGGGCACGGTCGCTCCGCTCGAGGTGCACGCCATCGCCACCGAGCCGTTGAAGCCGGCGGTGCGCGAGGCGCTCGGGGAGGGATCGGGGGCGGCGCTGGTCGATGCGGCGCGGCTGGCGCCGTACTTCCGGCTGACGGCTGATGGGCGGTTGGTGGTGGGGGGCGGTCGGGCCTCGCTGCCGGGGCGGCCTCCTGGAACTGGCGGGGCGCGGAAGGACGACAGGGCCCGCCTTGCGACCTGGGAGTGGCTCGCGGAGCGCATGCGCGGTCTGCATCCGCTCCTCGCCGACACCGCCGTCACGCACCGGTGGACCGGCCGCATCGGCGTCACCCTCGACGATCTGCCCGTCGTGGGGCCACTCGCCGGGGCGCCGGGGATGTGGTTCATCGGGGGGTGCTGCGGGCACGGACTGGCGCTGTCCATCGCCCACGGGGCGTATGTGGCACGGCAGTTGGTCGGGGGTGGGGAGGGCGGGGGTCCGTCCCTGCCGTGGCATCGGTCGGCCGCTCCGACGCTGCCGTTCGGTGGAGCGGGGCGGGTGGTGCTGCGCCGGTATCTCGACCGGCTGGACCGGAACGTGCGGCGCGAGCACTGACACTCGCCCCCAATTCCCCGCAAATCCGCGCGAGGGACGTCGCGGCGGGAGATCGTAAAACCTGGTGGAGACCGAGAGAGAAATGAGGGGGAGCCCCATGCCTGGTGCGAACACACTGACCAGAGGTCCCTACCGTCTGCTGCAGGAGAACTTCCGGCGCCCGGCCGGTGCGCCGGGTGCCCTGGTCGGGCATCTGATGACCGTGCAGCATCGCGGGCTCACCCGGTGGTCGGCGGAGCATCTGGACGTCCGCCGTACCCATCATGTGCTCGATCTCGGCTGCGGCAGCGGGATGGCCGTCGAACTGCTCGCCCGGCGGGCCGAGTTGGGGTTGGTCGCCGGGCTCGACTACTCGGCGACCATGGTCCGGCAGGCCGTACGGCGCAACGCCGCCGCCGTCGGACAGGGGCGGGTGGCGATCCGGCAGGGGGATGTGGGCCAACTTCCGTACGAGGACGGCGTGTTCGACCGGGTCAGCGCGATCGAGACCTTCTACTTCTGGCCCGACCCGTTGCGCGGACTCGCCGAGGCGTACCGAGTCCTCAAGCCCGGTGGGCAGTTGGCGATCACCCTGGAGATGAGCCGGGAGGCGGCGACCGCACCGACGCTCACCCAGCGGCTGTTCGGGCGGCGCTTCACCGAACGGTCCGAGCAGGACGGGCTGCGCATCCTGTCCGGCGCCGAACTCGTGGCACTGCTCGATGTCGCCGGTTTCAAGGACACCCGGTTCGTCGCCGAGCCGCGCCGTTCGCTGGGCTGGGTCTGCGCCCTGGGCAGCAAATGAGCAGCCACGTGAACCATCAGGTCAAGTACCAACTGGCTCCCGAGGTGCGCGGACTGCCCCTGCTCGGCAGTGTGCCGGCCTTCCGGCGGGACATTCTCGCCGCGATGCGCGACGGCTGGCGCGAGGGCGGCGACCTCGTGCGGTACCGGCTCGGGCCCGTGTCCGTGCACGGGGTGTCCAGCCCCGAGCTGGCCGGGGAGGTGCTGACCGACAGCGCCGCCTACGGCAAGCTCGGCCCCGACAACCCGCTGCGCCTGGTGCTCGGCGAGGGCCTGCTGACCAGCAGCGACCACGAGAGCTGGATGACCAACCGGCGCATGATGCAGCCGATCTACAGCAAACAGGCCCTCGCCTCGATGTTCCGTACGATGTCCGCCTCGGTCGAGGACCAGCTGACCCACATGGCGGCCACCTACCGCACCGGTGACGCCGTCGACCTGCACACCGAGCTGATGCGGGTGACGCTCGACATCGTCAGCCGGTGCATGTTCAGTACCGACATCGCCGAGGGGCTCGGCGAACTCGGGCCGGACGCCGTGGACGTGGCGATCAACTTCGCCTTCGACCGCCTCCAGAACCCCTTCAGCCCGCCCACGCACTGGCCGACCCCGCGCAACCGCAGGTTCCGGGAGGTCATGGACGGCATCGACGCGCTGATCCGCCGGATCATCCGTGAACGCCGGGCCGAGGCGGAGTCGGAGTGCGCGGACGTCCGGTCCGACGACCTGCTGGACATGCTCCTCGCCGCCCGGGACGAGGACACCGGCCAGGGCATGGACGACCGCCAGCTGCGCGACGAGGTGATCACCACCTTCGCCGCCGGTCACGAGACGACCGCGGTCACCCTCAGCTGGACCTTCTACCTCCTCTCCCGCCACCGTGACGTCCTGGCGGCCGTACAGCGCGAGGTCGACGACGCCCTCGGCGGACGCCTGCCCACCGTCGAGGACCTGCGCGCCATGCCGTACACGCTCCAGGTCTTCGAGGAGTCGCTGCGGATGTACCCGTCGGCGCCGATCGTGCCCCGACTGACCCTGAGGGACACCGAGTTGGGCGGCCACCGGATGCCCGCGGGCTCGCGCGTCCTGGTCAACCTGCACAACATCCACCGCCATCCGGCGCACTGGACGGACGCGGAACGCTTCGAACCCGACCGCTTCCGCACCCACGAAGGCAAGGCACCGGGAAAACGGCACCGGTTCGCCTACATGCCCTTCGGCGCGGGCCCGCACCTCTGCATCGGCAAGCACTTCGCGCTCATGGAGGCGCACCTGCTGCTCGCCGCGCTGCTGCAGCGCTACGAGTTCCGGCACGTCCCGTCCCACCGGGTCGTCGACCACGCGACGATCACCCTGCGCCCCCGCTACGGCATGGTGATGACCCTGCACGACCGCCGCCCCCGCCATCCCGTTCATTAGTGCGCCTCGCCAAGAAGAACCCCAACCCCCGTCCACGACAACGCATTTGGAGCCTCTGATGGTGACGCGCCAGGACGATCCGCACACCCTGCCGCTCAACACGGTCCAGTACGACCCGGCCCGGCCGCAGGGCCACTACGAGAGCTTCTACCAGCGCGGAAACCATCCCACCGAGCCGCGCGCCTTCTGGATCCGCTACACCGTCTTCAGCCCGGCCGGGATGCCGGAGGCGGCCATCGGTGAGCTGTGGGCGGTGTACTTCGACGGGGTGACGGGCCGGCACGTGGTCGCCAAGGAGGAGCATCCGATCGCCGAATGCGACTTCCGACGCGGGGTGTTCGGCGCGCGCGTCGCCGACCGAGTGCTGGAACCGGGCCGGCTCAAGGGCGAGGCGACGGGACCGAACGGCGGCATCGGCTGGGACCTGACGTACGAGGGCACCGAGCCGCCGCTGTTCCTGCTGCCGCAGAAGATGTACGCGGGCGGCTTCCCCAAGGCCAAGAGCCTGGTCGGGATGCCGCTGGCCCGCTTCGACGGTTCGCTGACGGTCGACGGCGAGACGGTCGAGGTGGACGGCTGGACGGGCAGCCAGAACCACAACTGGGGCAGCCGGCACACGGATTACTACGCCTTCGGGCAGGTCGCCGGGTTCGACGACGCCCCGGACAGCTTCCTGGAGATCGTCACCGCGCGAGCGAAGATCGGCCCGGTGCGGACCCCGCTGGCGACCTTCCTCGTCCTGCGCCACGACGACCGCGAGTACCAACTCGTCTCGATGCGCCGGGCGTTGACGGCCAAAGCCCAATTCGGCTACTTCCACTGGGACTTCAGCACGGGCGACGACACCGTGTCGGTCAACGGGCGGTTCCTGGCGGCCAAGGAGCAGTTCGTCGGGCTCAACTACTACAACCCGCCCGGGGGCATCAAGCACTGCCTCAACACCAAGATCACCAGCTGTGAGCTGGAGGTGCGCAACAAGGTCACCGGCAAGGTGGACCGGCTGCGCACCGAACACCGCGCCCTGATGGAGATCCTGACCGACGACCGGTCCCACGGCATCGAGATCCGCGCCTGAAGTCGTCGGCAGGGGAGGGAACCGTCCGCGCCCGGTGATCCGCCTGTTCACCGGGCCCGGACGGCCGTACCGTTACGCCGCGTGCTCCACGAACCGCGCCGCGGTCTCCGCGAGCACCTCGCGCCCGTCCCGGGCCCACAGCGCGTCGTTGAACAGCTCGACCTCGATGGCACCGGTGTAACCGGCGGCCTCGACGTACGTCTTCCACTCCCGCATGTCGATCGAGCCGTCGCCGATCTGACCCCTGCCGTTGAGGACACCCTCGGGCAACGGGGTGGTCCAGTCGGCGAGTTGGAAGGTGTGGATACGGCCACCGGCGCCGGCGCGGGCGATCTGCGCGGGCGCGTTGTCGTCCCACCAGATGTGGTACGTGTCCACCGTGACGCCGACCTGGTGGGCGGGGAAGCGCTCCGCGAGGTCGAGGGCCTGGGTGAGCGTCGAGACGACGCAGCGGTCGGCGGCGTACATGGGGTGGAGCGGCTCGATGGCCAGCTTCACGCCATGACTCTCGGCGTAGGGGCCCAGGACCGCCAGGGCGTCCGCGATGCGCTCGCGGGCGCCGTACAGGTCCTTGGAGCCGGCCGGGAGGCCGCCCGAGACCAGGACCAGGGTGTCCGTGCCGAGCGTCGCCGCCTCGTCGACGGCGCGGCGGTTGTCGTCCAGCGCCCTGGCCCGCTCCTCCGGGTCGATGGCCGTGAAGAAGCCGCCCCGGCACAGGGTGGTGACGGTCAGGCCCGCGTCGCGGACCAGCTTGGCCGTCGCATCCAGGCCGTACGACTGGACGGGCTCCCGCCACAAGCCGACGTTGCCGATGCCCAACTGGCCGCAGGCGTCGACCAGTTCGGGCATCGACAGCTGCTTGACCGTCATCTGGTTGATGCTGAAGCGGGCGAGGTCGTCGGTGCTCACTGGGTCACTCCGTACAGGGACAGCAGGTTCTTCATCCGCTCCTCGGCCAGCTTCGGGTCGGGGAACAGGCCCAGTCCGTCGGCGAGTCGGTAGGCGCGGGCGAAGTGCGGGAGGGAGCGGGCCGACTGCAGTCCGCCGACCATGGTGAAGTGCGACTGGTGGCCGGCCAGCCAGGCCAGGAAGACCACGCCCGTCTTGTAGAAGCGGGTGGGGGTCTGGAAGAGGTGGCGGGACAACTCGACCGTGGGGTCGAGGAGTTCACGGAAGCCGGCCGTGTTCCCGGTGTCGAGGACGTGCACCGCCTCCGCCGCCAGCGGGCCCAGCGGGTCGAAGATGCCGAGGAGGGCGTGGCTGAAGCCCTTGTCGTCGCCCGCGATCAGCTCGGGGTAGTTGAAGTCGTCGCCCGTGTAGCAGCGCACGCCCTGCGGGAGTCGGCGCCGGATGTCGATCTCGCGCTGGGCGTCGAGCAGCGACACCTTGATGCCGTCGACCTTGTCGGGGTGGGCGGCGATGACGTCCAGGAAGGTGTCGGTGGCCGCGTCGAGGTCGCTCGTCCCCCAGTAGCCCTCCAGGGCCGGGTCGAACATCGGGCCGAGCCAGTGCAGGATCACCGGCTCGGCGGACTGGCGGAGCAGGTGGCCGTAGATGTCGAGGTAGTCCTCGGGCCCCTTCGCGGCGGCGGCGAGAGCCCGGGACGCCATCAGGATCGTCTTGGCGCCCGCCTCCTCGACGAGGGCGAGCTGCTCCTCGTACGCCTTGCGGATGTCCGCCAAGGAGGCGCCGGGGGCGGTGAGTTGGTCGGTGCCGACACCGCAGGCGATGAGCCCGCCGACGGCCTTCGCCTCAGCCGCCGAACGGCGGATCAGCTCGGCCGCGCCCGCCCAGTCGAGGCCCATGCCGCGCTGGGCGGTGTCCATGGCCTCCGCGACGCCGAGGCCGTGGGACCAGAGGTGGCGGCGGAAGGCGAGGGTGGCGTCCCAGTCGACGGCGGCCGGGGAGTCCGGGGACACGTCGGCGTACGGGTCGGCGACGACGTGGGCCGCCGAGTAGACCGTACGAGAGGTGAAGGGGGTGCCGGGGGTGAGGGCGAGCGGGGTGGAGCGCGGCTCGTACGCGCTCAACGCGCCGCTGGCGTCCGGGAGTTGGATGGTCACAGCGCGATCTCCGGTACGTCGAGACGGACGCCCTCCGCCGAGGACTTCAGGCCCAGTTCGGCGAGCTGGACACCACGGGCGCCGGCCAGCAGGTCCCACTGGTAGGGCGCGTCGGCGTAGACGTGCTTGAGGAACAGCTCCCACTGGGCCTTGAAGCCGTTGTCGAACTCGGCGTTGTCCGGGATCTCCTGCCACTGGTCGCGGAAGGAGTAGGTCGCCGGGATGTCGGGGTTCCAGACCGGCTTCGGTGTGGAACTGCGGTGCTGGACACGGCAGTTGCGCAGACCGGCGACGGCCGACCCTTCCGTGCCGTCGACCTGGAACTCGACGAGTTCGTCGCGGTTGACCCGTACGGTCCAGGAGGAGTTGATCTGGGCGATCGCGCCGCCCTCGAGCTCGAAGATGCCGTAGGCGGCGTCGTCGGCGGTGGCGTCGTACGGCTTGTCGTTCTCGTCCCAGCGCTGCGGGATGTGGGTGGCGGTGAGCGCCTGGACGGACTTGACCCGGCCGAACAGCTCGTGGAGCACGTACTCCCAGTGCGGGAACATGTCGACGACGATGCCGCCGCCGTCCTCGGAACGGTAGTTCCAGCTGGGGCGCTGGGCGCTCTGCCAGTCGCCCTCGAAGACCCAGTAGCCGAACTCGCCCCGGATGGAGAGGATGCGGCCGAAGAAGCCGCCGTCGATGAGGCGCTTGAGCTTCAGCAGGCCCGGGAGGAACAGCTTGTCCTGGACGACGCCGTGGCGGACACCGGCGGCATTGGCCAGACGGGCCAGTTCGAGGGCGCCGTCGAGGCCGGTGGCGGTGGGCTTCTCGGTGTAGATGTGCTTGCCCGCGGCGATCGCCTTCTTGATCGACTCCTCGCGGGCGGAGGTGACCTGGGCGTCGAAGTAGATCTCGACGGTCGGGTCGGCGAGGACCGCGTCGACGTCCGTGGAGACGTTCTCGGGGTCCAGGCCGTGCTGCTCGGCGAGGCCCTTGAGCACGTGCTCACGACGGCCGACCAGGATCGGTTCCGGCCACAGCACGGTGCCGTCGCCGAGGTCGAGACCGCCCTGTTCGCGCAGGGCGAGGATCGAGCGGACCAGGTGCTGGCGGTAGCCCATGCGCCCGGTCACGCCGTTCATGGCGATACGCACCGTCTTGCGTGTCACGTCTTTCCCTTCGTAGGTGCCACAGGGGGCGGGGTACGCGGTGTACGCGCCGCGTACGCCCGGTGGGAGAGCAGCCCTCGGCAGCCCAACTGGCAAGCGTTACAGCAAGCGCTTTCTATCTAGGGAGAAGCTAGCCTCTGTGCAGCGGTCTGGACAAGAGCACAGAGAGGCCGAATTGTTCGGGGGTGCGAACAATCGGGGGCCGCAGGTTCCTCGACGGCCGGTCGAGGCTCCGCCGTAGGTCATAGGGTCTGCATCTGTATGGACGCGAAGACGCAAAATACGACAACTTACAGCGACGCGGTGAGCGACGCGATGGATCACAAGATGCGCGACCGGAGGACGACGAGATGACGGTGACCCTGGCGGACGTGGCGGCCCGCGCGCAGGTCTCGCCCGCGACGGTGTCGCGCGTACTGAACGGGAACTATCCCGTGGCCGCAACCACCCGCGAGCGGGTGCTGCGGGCCGTGGACGAGCTGGACTACGTGCTCAACGGGCCCGCGAGCGCGCTCGCCGCGGCCACGTCCGACCTGGTCGGGATTCTGGTCAACGACATCGCCGACCCCTTCTTCGGGATCATGGCGAGCGCGATCCAGTCGGAGGTGTCGGGCCCGGGCGGGCGCGCGGGCGGCGAACGGCTGGCTGTGGTGTGCAACACAGGCGGCTCGCCGGAGCGTGAGCTGACGTACCTGACCCTGCTGCAGCGGCAGCGTGCGGCGGCGGTCGTCCTGACCGGCGGCGCGGTGGAGAACCAGCCGCACCTCGCGGCGGTCTCGGCGAAGCTGCGGCGGCTGGAGGAGGCGGGCACGAAGGTGGTGCTGTGCGGGCGCCCGCCGGCGCCGGACACCGCCGCTATCGCACTGACGTTCGACAACCGGGGCGGCGGTCAGGAGCTGACCGAGCACCTGATCGGGCTGGGGCATCGGCGGCTGGGGTACATCGCGGGGCCGGAGGAACGGACGACGACGCGGCATCGGCTGGAGGGGCACCGGGCAGCCCTGGCCGGCCATGGGATTACCGAAGATCCCCGGTGGACTGTTCACGGGCGGTACGACCGTCGGTCGGGGTACGAGGCCACGCTGGAGCTGTTGCGGCGGGACCCGTCGCTCACGGCTGTCGTCGCCGCGAACGACTCCGTCGCGATCGGGGCGTGTGCGGCGCTGCGGGAGTCGGGGCGGCGGATTCCGGACGACGTGTCCGTCGCCGGGTTCGATGATCTGCCGTTCAGTGTGGATGCGGTGCCTTCGTTGACGACGGTGCGGTTGCCGTTGTCGGAGGCGGGGGCTCGGGCGGGGCGGATCGCGATGGGGCGGGAGGAGCCGCCGCCTGGGGGGATCGCCACGGTTCGGGGGGAGTTGATGGTTCGGGGGTCTTCGGGGGTGCCGCGGGGGTAGGGGGTGGGTTTTCTCGCCCCCGCCGCCCTTACCCGTCCCATCCCTGGGGGCTGCGCCCCCAGACCCC
>NZ_JBSFDA010000156.1:0-24153 GCF_053593675.1 Streptomyces sp. NPDC002156
GTCCTCAACGACCTGATGACCAACAACAGCGTCGACTCCACCGACCCGTTCGGCTTCTCCATCGACTCGCTGAGCATCATGTCCGAATCATTGACGCACTCCGAGCCCCTCCGTAACTTGTGCCAGCAAGCGCTTACTTGAAACGATTCACGCAGGCGCCAACGACGTCGCGGGGAGGGCCCGACTGTGCCTAAGAACGGGAATGTTGAGAGACGAACGATCCTCAAGGCGGCCGGAGCCTCGGCGGCCGCGCTGGGGCTGGCGGCGACGGCCGGGTGCGGTGGCGACAGTGGTGCCGGGGACGGGAATGTGACGCTCCGTTATGCGTGGTGGGGCGGCGAACCGCGCACCATCGCCATCAAGAAGACGATCGCGCTCTTCGAGAAGAAGTATCCGAAGATTAAGATCAAGCCCGAATTCACTGACTACGAATCATTCTGGGAGAAGTTCCAGACCCAGGCCTCCGGCGGTAATCCGCCGGACGTTTTCCAGAATGCGGTCGGCTTCCTGCGCAAGTACGACAAGCGCGGTGTTCTGATGGATCTCAAGACGCAGGCGGACGCCGGGAATCTGAGCCTGGAGGACTTCCGCAACGGTGTTCTGGCGAACGGTCAGGTCGACGGAAAGCAGATCGGCATACCCGTCGGCGCCAACACCATGGCACTCGTCATCGACCTCAAGGCCTTCGAGAAGGCGGGCGTGGAGGCGAAGTTCGGCTGGACCTGGGACGACTACTTCGCCGCGCTGCAGACGATCCAGGACAAGCTGAAGATCGCCGGAGACACCGGCTACTTCGCCATCATGTACCTCTACGACCTCTATCTGCGCCAGAACGGCAAGGCCTTCTTCACCGACTCCGATCTCGGCTTCACCGAGGACGATCTGACGCAGTGGTGGGCGGACGGCTACAAGCGCGTGAAGTCCGGTCTTGTCGCCGACCCCAAGAAGATCGAGCAGGTCAAGCCCAAGTCCGGTCTGTCGGCGGGGCTCGCCGCGTCCGAATTCACCTGGGACAACTTCTCCATCCGTTACGAGGGCGAGGGCGAGTCCGACTACGGGCTCGCGCCGATCCCCACCACGGACGGCAAGGACACCGGCCAGTACCTCGGTTCGCTGATGATGAGTGCCTTCTCCGGGACCAAGCATCCCAAGGAGGTCGCCCAGTTCATCGACTTCATGGTCCACGACCCCGAGGTCGGCAAGATCATGGGCTACGACCGCGGCATCCTCGCCACCACCGAGCAGTACGCCGCCTTCAAGCCGACCGACCCCAACAACAAGGGCGTCGCGGCCTACGAGGACGAGGTCGCCCAGGCCGGCGTCCTCGGGAAGATCACCCCGCACCCCTCCGGCGCGGACGTCATCGAGGCGGCCTTCCTGCGCATCGGCGGTGAGATCGCCCAGGGCAAGACCAAGCCGGCCGACGGTGCGAAGGCGCTGTTCAGCGAGGCCAAGGCCGCGTTCGCGGGCTGAGGGGACGTACGACCATGACGCTCGTCAAGGAAGCGCCCGTGCGCCCGGCCGGGAAGCGGTCCGCCGCTCCCGCCCCCGGGCGGCGCGGGCGGCGCCGCGAGAACCTCGCCGGCTATCTCTTCATGTCGCCGTGGATCGCGGGTTTCCTGCTGCTCACGGCAGGACCGATGATCGCGTCGCTGTACTACGCGTTCACCAGCTACAACCTGTTCACACCGCCCCAGTGGGTGGGGCTCGACAACTTCACGACGATGTTCCAGGACCCGCGCTGGCAGAAGTCGGTCGAGGTCACGCTGAAGTACGTCGTCGTGGCGACCCCGCTGAAGCTGCTCCTCGCGCTCGGAGTGGCGCTGCTGCTCGCGCAGAAGCGGCGCGGACAGGGCCTGTACCGGGCCGCCTTCTACATGCCGTCGCTCATCGGCGCCAGCGTCTCTGTCGGCTTCGTCTGGCGGGCGCTGTTCTCCGACGACGCCGTCGTCGACCGTACACAGAAGGTCTTCGGGCTCGACGTCGGCGGCTGGATCGGCAATCCGGACTATGTCCTGTACGCCCTGGTGGCGCTGAGCATCTGGCAGTTCGGTGCGCCGATGGTCATCTTCCTGGCGGGGCTGAAGCAGGTGCCGCAGGAACTGTACGAGGCCGCCGAGGTCGACGGAGCCGGTCCCTTCCGCCGGTTCTGGAACATCACGCTGCCGATGATCTCCCCGGTGCTGTTCTTCAACGTGCTGCTGGAGTCCATCCACGCGTTCCAGGTGTTCGGTTCCGCGTACGTCGTCTCCGACACCCGGTGCGGGCCCGCCGACGCCACCCTCGTCTACACCTGTTACCTCTACCAGAAGGGCTTCAAGGAGGCACAGATGGGCTTCGCCTCCGCGATGGCCTGGACGCTGGTGATCGCGGTGGCGCTCGTCACGGCGGTCCTGTTCTGGTCGCAGAAGAAGTGGGTGCACTACGAGGAGGCCGCCAAGTGAGCACCGAAGTGACCACTGCCACCAGCCCTGCCCTGCGCACCTCGAACGAGCGGAAGCGCATCGGATCCCTCGCCTGGCACGTGGGCGCGCTCCTCGTGCTCGCGGTCGTCCTCTACCCGGTGGTCTGGGTGCTCGGCGCCTCGTTCAAGCCGAGCAAGGACATCATCGCCAGCCTCGACCTGCTGCCCACCAAGCCGGTCTGGGCGAACTTCTCCGGCCTCGCCGACGGCATCTCGGGCATCTCCATCACCAGCTTCTTCACCAACTCGCTGATGTACGCGGGCCTGGCCGTGGCCGGTGTGGTGATCTCCAGCTCGCTGACCGCGTACGCCTTCGCCAAGATCCGCTTCGCCGGGCGGAACCTGCTGTTCACGCTGATGATCGGCACCCTGCTGCTGCCGTACCACGTGCTGCTCATCCCGCAGTACGTGCTGTTCCGCAACCTCGGCTACATCGACACGCTCGTGCCGCTCGTCGCGGGCAAGTTCCTGGCCACGGAGGCGTTCTTCGTCTTCCTGATGGTGCAGTTCATGCGCGGGCTGCCGCGCGAGCTGGACGAGGCCGCCAAACTCGACGGCTGCGGCCACCTGAGGACCTACTGGTCCATCGTGCTGCCGCTGAGCCGGCCGGCCATCATCACCAGCGCCATCTTCACCTTCATCAACGCCTGGAACGACTTCATGGGGCCGTTGATCTACCTCAACACCCCCTCCAAGTACACCGTTTCGCTCGGCCTGATGATGTTCCGCGACCAGGAGGGCATCTCCAACTACGGCAGCATGATCGCCATGTCGCTGGTGGCGCTGGTGCCGGTCGTCGCCTTCTTCATGGCCTTCCAGCGCTATCTCATCGACGGTATGGCGACGTCCGGACTGAAGTGAGCAGAAAGGCTGAGGCGGTCACCATGGCCCAAACACGTGTGAAGGCACGCTTCCCGCGCAAGGAGCGCAGGGAGTCCGTGTTCGGCGAGCGCTTCGCGGTCTTCGCCGAGTGTCTGCTCACCGGTGTGTGGATCGCCGTGGCCTCGCTCGGGGTTGTCACCTACCCTGCCGCCTTCGCCGCCGGCGCACGGCATCTACGGCGTCGTACGGCCCACGAGGCCGGTGGCTGGCGGGAGTTCGTCGTGGACTTCCGGGTGGCCGTGCGCGGCGGCTGGCTCGTCGGGCTCCTCGGCTGGGCGGCGGCCGTCGCGGTCTGGGTGGACGTCCTGGCTGCCCGGGCCGGGATTCCCGGCGGGCCGTTCGTCGGGGCCGTCGGCATCTTCGCGCTGATCGGCGCTGCCGTGGCCCTGCTGCGGGCGGCGGCCGTCTGGACGCCGGGCGCCTCCTGGCGGGCGCTGCTCGCGGACGCCGGTCGCCGGACCGTGCGCGATCCCGCCGGGTCCTTCCTGGTCGTCTGCGGGCTGGCCGTCGTGGCCCTGTCCGCTGGGTTCCTTCCGCCGTTGGCGGTTCCCGTCCTCGGGGCCGTCGCGGCGGCGGCCGTCGCCGTGGAGGAGCGGTACCGGCGCAGCTGACGAGCGGTGCCCTCGCACAAGGTCGGCGCCCCGGCGTCGTACCCCTATCTGTCATGCCCCTGACTAAACCCTGACTACCCCAAACCCCCGCACCCGCACGGAAAGGAAAGGCTGGTCCCTCATGTCTCCCATCCCTCGCAGGTCCCTCCTCAAGGCCGCCGCAGTCGCCGGAGCCGCCGCCCAGTTCAGCTGGGCCCTGGGGGCGAAGGACGCGCAGGCCGCGCCCAGAGCCGCCGAGGCCGCCACCGACCCCGTGACCCTGGACTGGCTGGAGGACGGCGGCCTCGGCGCCGCCCCCGGTTCCACGGTCGGCGTGCCCTGGCCGAAGGGCACGTACGAGGCGGGCCAGACCTTCGCGCTCACGGACGCAGACGGCAAGGCCGTACCCGTGCAGTCCTGGCCGCTCGCCTACTGGCCCGACGGAACCCTCAAGTGGACCGCGCACGCGGTGAGTTCGGGCGGCCCCGGGCAACTGACGCTCGCCGCCGGAGCCCCCGAGGTCCCCGCCGCCAAGGTCACCGTCGACAAGCGCGGCGGGACCATCGACATATCGACCGGAGTCATCACCGCCCGGATCGGCAAGTCCGGCTCCACGCTGGTCAAGTCGGTGACACGCGGTTCCACCGAGATCGCGAAGAACGGGCGGCTCGTCCTTATCCGCCAGCCCGAGATCGAGGACGAGGACCAGGGAGCCACCAAGTTCGAGCGTTTCGAGAGCGCCATCAGCGAGGTCGAGGTCGAACAGGACGGCCCCGTAAGGGCAGTTGTCCGCATCGACGGCAAGCACCGCAAGGGCAGCCGCAGTTGGCTCCCGTTCTCGATCCGCCTGTACTTCTACGCCGGCGCCGACTCCTTCCGCATGGTCCACACGATCACGTACGACGGCACCCAGGAACCCGGCAAGGCCAGCGGCGACTTCATCCGCGGCCTCGGCGTCCGCTTCACCGTGCCGATGCGGGACGCCTCGTACGACCGCCACATCCGGATCGGCGGCGACGGAACCGGACTGCTCCGCGAGGCCGTCAAGGGCATCACCGGACAGCGGCGCGACCCCGGAGCGGCCGTCCAGGCGGCCCAGTTCGAGGGTCAGAAGCTGCCCGACCCCTCCACCTGGGACCAGCGGGTCACCACCCGTCTCCAGTACATCCCGGAGTGGGGCGACTACACCCTCTCCCAGCTCTCCGCCGACGGCTTCACCCTGCGCAAGCGCACCAAGAAGGGCTACGGCTGGATCGGCGCCGGCGGCGGCAAGCGGGCCTCCGGGTTCGGCTACGTCGGCGGGGCGAGCGGCGGATTCTCCTTCGGGCTACGGGACTTCTGGGAGAAGCACCCCGCCCAGCTCGACATCCGCGATGCCCACACCGACGAGGCCGAGGTCACCCTCTGGCTCTGGTCGCCCGAGGCCCAGCCCATGGACCTGCGCTTCTACCACGACGGCATGGGCCAGGACACCTACGCCGAACAGCTCGAAGGCCTCAACATCACCTACGAGGACTACGAACCCGGCTTCGGCACCCCCTACGGCATCGCCCGCACCTCCGAACTCCTCTTCTGGGCCAACGAGTCGACACCGTCACCGACGGTACTGGCCCAACAGGTCGAAGCCGTAAGAGTGTTGCCCCAACTCGCCGCCCCGCCAAGGCAACTGATCAAGGCTCAGGTCTTCGGCCCCGGGCTGTACTCCGAGCCCGACCGCTCCACCCCCGCCAAGTCGAAGATCGAGGACCACCTCGACTTCCTCTTCACCTACTACAAGGACCAGGTGGAGCAACGCCGTTGGTACGGCTTCTGGGACTACGGCGACATCATGCACTCGTACGACACCGCCAGACACCAGTGGCGGTACGACGTCGGCGGCTACGCCTGGGACAACTCCGAACTCTCGCCCGACCTCTGGCTCTGGTTCGCCTACCTCCGCTCCGGCCGCGCCGACATCTTCCGCTTCGCCGAGGCGATGACCCGTCATACGGGCGAAGTCGACGTCTACCACCTCGGCCAGTGGGCCGGCCTCGGCACCCGGCACGGCGTCCAGCACTACGCCGACAGCGCCAAGCAGCAGCGCATCGCCAACACCACCTACCGCCGCTACTACTACTTCCTCACCGGCGACGAACGCGTCGGCGACCTCATGCACGCCAACGTCGACAGCGACGAGACCTTCCTCGCCCTCGACCCGCTGCGCAAGATCCGCACTGAGCCCTACACACCCGACCGGCACGCCCTGTCGATCGGTTTCGGCACGGACTGGAGCGGCCTCGTCTCCGCCTGGCTCACCGAGTGGGAGCGCAAGGGCCCCAAGTGGGAGAAGGCCAAGGCACGGGTCCTGTCGACGATGGAGACCATCGCCGCTCAGCCGAACGGGTTCGTGCAGGGAAGCGGGCTGTACGACCTCGACACCGGCAAGTTCGCGGTTGCCTCGGCGCCGGTTGTCGGGGTTTCGCACCTGTCCGCCGTCTTCGGGCTCAACGAGTTGTGCGCCGAACTCATCGACCTGGTCGACATGCCCGCGTTCAACGAGGCGTACTTCGACTACTGCCGCTACTTCAACGCCACCAAGGCCGAGCAAGCGGCGCGGTACGGCTCCAACTTCGGGACGCTGCTGTTGTTCCAGGGACACTCGCGGCTCGACGCGTACGCGGCTGTGCAGACGGGGGATGCGAAGCTTGCCACGCGCGCGTGGGACAAGTTCTACAACTCCGACGGGTACAAGGAGTCGGCGCCCTGGAAGACGGAGGAGTTGAGCGGTCCGGTGGCGCTGGTGCCGGGCAGTGAGGCCGCCTGGGTGTCCACGAATGACACCGCGTTGTATGGGCTTGCCGCTATCGAGAACCTGGCGCTGCTTGGGGACCGGATGCCGTAGCGGGTTCGTGGGGAGCTGCGGGTCCGTTGTGGCTGGTCGCGCCCGCGCGGCGGAGCCGCAGATCGATACAGCCCCGCGCCCCTTGGGTGGGCTCAGTGGAGGCTTCCCAAGAAGGTCCGCAACTTTCGGGCGTCCCTGAGGCGTTGTTCGTATGTTGCGCCCAGGGACAGGAGGAGAAGGCCGGCCAGGGCGGGCGGTACCCAGCGGGGGAGGGCGTCCGCCACCTGGATCAGGTAGGGGGCGAGTTCGTGCAGCGCGTCCAGGGTCAGGACCGTGCCGCCCAGGACGAGCGGTGCCTGGAGGCTGTGCCCGCCGCCCAGCAGCGTGATCGACAGCGCTGCCATGCCCAGCAACAGGGGGCGTGTCCAGTGGGCGTCGCCCCAGGCCGCGACGAGGCTCGGCAGGAGGGTGGCGGCGAGCCCGGGGCCGTACGCCGTCCAGGACGACGTCCGCGGATCGCGGCGTCTGCGCAGGTGACCGACGAGCAGCGCCGGGACGGTCACCGGGACGGTGTACGCCTCGGGTGTGCCGACCTCCCAGGCCGCGAGGCGGACCCATGTGGCCAGGACGAACAGCACCGCGGCCACGTAGCCGACGGAGCGGCGGTCCGGGCGGATCGCCGTGCCCGCGGTGATCACTCCGCACAGCGCGAGGACCAGGGCGAGCAGGGGCAGGTCGGTGACCGCGAGCCCGATCGCGAGCACACCCGCGGCGGCTCCGGTCGCCTCGACGGGCACGGTGGCCGGGGAACCCATTCGTGGCGCGAGCAGGGCCGCGGCCACGGGGACCGCCAGGACGAGCAGGGCGGTGTGCGGGGGCTGCCAGTTCAGGGCCGCGCCGACCGCACAGGCCAGCGCCGCGGCGTACGCGAGCGCGGCCGGCGCCATGAAGGGCGCGAGCCGGGACTGCCACGAGGCCGACGCGAACAGCGCGACCAGGGCGGCGAGCACGGTGAGGGTCGCGGCCTGGGTGGCCAGGGAGAGGAACGCGAGACTCAGGGAGGTGGCCAGCGCGAGGGCGAGCGTCGTGAAGCGAGGTGCGGTCTGCTGCAGGTACGCCGCTGCCGCGACGCCGACGACCGCCGTGAGCCCTTGGATCAACAGGCCGATCGAATAGGGGAGTTCGAGCACCGGCGGAAGAACGAGGGCCGTGGCCCAGGTCAAGCCCAGCGCGCCGGACAGAGCCCTGGGGCGCCAGACCTCGCCCCGCACCACCAGGACGAGCACGGCTCCCACGGCCGTCAGGACGACCGGAACCGCCGCCGCGTGCGCGGGCCAGGACGCGTCGAGCGTCAGCGCGGCACGGGCGTCCGGCGGCGCGCCGGTCCACGCCCGCGAGACCCAGCCGACCGGCGCCAGCGCCACCACACCGATGACGGGCAGCGCCCATAGCACGGCCAGCGCCTGTACGGCTCCGGAGGCCCAGGCCGTCCCGCGCCGCACCGCGTCCGGCAGTCGGCCGATCCGGACGGTCGCCAACAGGGCCACTCCACACGCCAGATGGGCCGGAACCGTCCACAGCTCCGGCAGCACCGAGCGCGCCAGACCGCCGAGTGCGGCGACCGTGAGCAGCCCGGACGCGATCGCGAGGCCGAGGGCGCGCTTCTCGCCCGCCCCCTGCCACGCGGCGACCAGCGCGATCGCCGCGGCAAGGAGGAGGAGCGCCGCCGCACGGGCGGCGGCGCTCGGACCGGAGGCCGTCCAGGACAGCCAGCCGGCCGCCAGTACGCCCGAGGAGCCCAGTCCGTACGCGCCGACCGCGCCGACGACACGTACGGACTTCGCGGTCACCCGGAGCGCCACAGCCGTGTCGAACGCGGCCGTCGCCAGGAGCGCGGCCGTGACGACGTACGAACCCGCGTCCGTCTCCATCGCCCAGAAGAACAGCGGGAGTTGGGCCGCGACCAGCGCGCAGGGCAGGGGCAGCCGCAGCTCAGCGGCGCGCGGCAGCAGGCCGTACGCCGTCCAGAGCGCCGCCAGCAGCGTCGACGCGACCGCCGTGTATCCGGCGCCGCCCGTCCCCGGGAAGGCGACCTGATGCAACGCGTACGCGTCCAGCACCGTCAGGACCAGCCCCAGGCCCGCCACCGACTCGGCCGTCGAACGCAGCCCGCGCCTCAGCAGGAACACGGGTGCGCCGAGCGCGACCGAAGTGACCGCGCCGAGCACCAGAGCCCGCCCGGCGATCCCCAGGTGCCCCCAGCTGACCAGCGTGAACGCGGTCGCCGCGATGGTGAGCAGCACACCGCCGAGCAGCAGGAGAAGGTTCTGCACGCCGGACGCGCCGGTCTCCGGGCGGGGCCGGGCGGCGGCGGCCGGTGCCGGCTTCGGCGGCTGCAGCGCGGCGACCAGCCAGGCCCGGCGGGCCAGCAACTGGGCCCGGCGGGCATCGAGCTGCCACAACTCCGAGTCGAGGAGCCGCAACTCCTCGGCCGGGGGCGGGATGTTCGTCATGCCCTGAAGTGTGGGCTGGGTCACGTCGTACGGCATGAGCGTGCGTACTCAGAACGTACTCAGATCCCGCCCGGCGGGCCGTGGGGCAGGCACACTCGCCCCATGGACTGGAGCCATTACCGCTTCCACACCCGCTGGACCCTCACCGCGCCACTCGCCACGGTGTACGACGCCCTGGCACAGGCCGAGGACTACCCCCGCTGGTGGCCACAGGTACGCGAGGTCGACCGCATCGACGACACCAGCGGAACCATCCGCATCCGCTCCCTGCTGCCGTACGACCTGACCTTCACCGCGCGCGAGGTGCGCCGCGACCCGGCCGCCGGAATCCTGGAGATCGCCATGACCGGCGACCTCGACGGCCGGGCCCGCTGGACGCTCACCTCCGCCGGCTCCGGCACTCTCGCCCGCTACGACCAGGAAGTCGACGTCACCAAGCCGCTGATGCGCCTCCTCGCCGTCCCTGGACGGCCGCTCTTCCGCGCCAACCACGCCCTGATGATGCGCGCGGGACGGCGCGGACTGGCCGCCCACCTCCGAGAGGCTTGACCCAAGCAGTTTGAACCAAGCCCGTCCGGACCTGTATTGTTCAGTCCGTTCCCGGGCGATTAGCTCAGTGGGAGAGCGCTTCGTTCACACCGAAGAGGTCACTGGTTCGAACCCAGTATCGCCCACCGGGAAGAGGCCGGTCCGTCGTCGATGGACCGGCCTTTTTGTGCCTCCGGTCATGCCGCCGCCGACATCTCCGGACGCAGCGGCCACGCCGGATCGACCGCCTCCTCCGAACCGCTCTTCGCGAACCACGCCTGCAGGCCACGCGCCTGCGCCGCGTGCCACACCGCCTGGAGCGTGTGCAGTTCGGCGGGGGACAGACGCTCCAGCCGCGTCGCGAAACGGCGCCCGACCGCCCGTACGACCTCCAGCGAGGCCATCGCGTCCGCCGCCGCGTCATGGGCACCCTCCAGCGTGACGCCGTAGTGCGCGCACAGGTCCGTCAGGGTGCGGCGGCCCTTGCGGTAGCGGTCCAGATGTTTGTCCAGGACCCGGGGGTCCAGCACCAGCAGCGGTGCCGACTCGAACCAGTGGTCGAGCGACGAGGCGCGATGGCGGCGCAACTCCCGGTCCAGCATGGTCAGATCGAAGGGCGCGTTCATGATGACCAACGGGCGGCCCGCCGCCGCCTGTTCGGCCAGCGCCCGGGCTATCTCCTCCATCACGGGGGACGGCCACCGGCCGTTGCGCTGCAGATGTTCGTCCGTCAGCCCGTGCACCGCCGTCGCCGAAGCGGGCACCGGCACACCCGGGTTGATCAGCCAACGGATGATCCTCGGCCGGATGGCCGGCCCTTCCTGGACCACGACGGAAGCCGACACGATCCGGTCGGTCTCGACGTCCACACCCGTGGTCTCCGTGTCGAACGCGGCCAAGGGGCCCTCGTACCAGCACGTCATACCTATGCAACTCCTCGTTCACCCACGGCAGCTGACGTACCGTCTTCTGCCCGTTTGGTGATACCCGGGCTGTTTGCGCCGTACGCCGGAAGGAGACAACAGAGGTACAGGTTTACGCACTTCAGAGACCTGTCACAGAAAATCACCCGGTTTGGAAGGCACTTGGTCATGGCGATAGCGCAGCCCGAACGGGGCGGGCTGCTGCCCGAGCGCACGGCACCCCATCGAGGCACCCTCGCCACCACCGCCTGCATGGAGACACTGCAGGTGGGCTATCTGCACGCCGTCGCGGCCGCGGCCGGCTGCTCGCTGTCCCAGCCGTTCCCCGACAACGGCATCGACTGGCACGTCAGCCACGGCTCACCCGGGCACACGGTCGACGACGAGGTCACCATCAAGGTCCAGCTGAAGGCCACGTACCAGGTCGCCCCCAACCCGCCGGGCCCCTACTTCTCGTTCACGCTCGACAACGCCCACCTGGCGAAGCTCGCCCGCACCCCGGTCTCCGTGCACAAGATCCTGGTCGTGATGCTCGTACCGCGCGCGCAGGACGACTGGCTGAGAGCCAGCCACGACCGTCTCGACCTGCGCCACTGCTGCTACTGGGTCAACCTCGCAGGGCAGCGAATAACCGGCCGGCACCGGACCACCGTGCGGATACCGACCTCACGCATCTTCGACGACCGCGCGCTCTGCGAGATCATGACGCGGGTCGGGACGGGAGGCAGACCGTGACGCACCGCCCCACCGAGGAGCCCCTGCGGCCCGTCCGACCGCACCCCGTCGACACCCCCTGGCACGACGACCCGCCCCCGCCCGAACAGGTCGACCCCGCCGTCCTCGGCGCCCTCCTGCGCCGGCACGGCTGGCAGCGACGCGGGGGAGAGGTCGGACGGTACGGCCGCTGGACCCCACCAGGGCCCGGCGGCAGCGGCACGAGCCTCCTCGTGCCCGAGAGCCGGGCCTACCCCGACAGCGACGACCTCCTCGGCGAGGCCCTCGTCGCCCTCGCCCGCAGCGGATCGCCCGCCGCACGCGAAGTGCTCGTCGGCCTCGCCGTGCCCAGCGACGAGATCCGCTGGTGGCGGGACGTCCCCACCGGCCCCGCAGGCGTCGCCTCCTGGCCCGTCGAGGAACAACTGCGCTCGGCCGCCCGCCGCATGATGCTCGCCGGAGCGCTCGCCACACGCGCGCGTGCCGGCTACTACGGCGCCCGCCACCGCAGGACCGCCGCCGCGCTCCTCGAACACGTCCTCGTCGGCGCCGCCCCCGCGGGACGCAGCCTCACCGCCTTCGTCCCCGTCGGCACCGGCCGCCCGCTCGCCGTACGCCTCCACCAGGCCCTGTACGCGGCCCGCGAGGCCATCGACTACCACCGGGCCACCGGCGGCATGGACGCCTTCGACGGCGCCGTCGAGGCGGGCGTCAGCCACGAGCTGACGGAGTCCCTCGTCGCCCTCGTACGCGGTACGGAGGGTGCCCGGGTCGCCGTCGAGTGGGCACCCGGCGCCGAGGTCCCCGAGGGCTGCTCGGCCACCACCGAACCCGTCGAGTTCTCGCCCGGCGACCTGCCCGTCCTGCGCGCGGCCGGCACCCGCTACCTGCGCGAGGAACCCTCGGTGCCGGTCCGGATCACCGGCACGGTCGTACGGATGCGCAGGTCGGGGCCGCGCGGCGAAGGCGCCGTACGACTGCGGGTGCTGGCCGGCGCCGAGATCCCGCACGTCCGGATGACGCTGGACGAGGAGGCGTACCGGATCGCCGGCCAGGCGCATCTGGTCGGGCTGCCGGTGCGCGTGCACGGCCGGCTGGAGAGCCGGGGCGGCTTCCGCAGGCTGACCCAGGCCTCCGAGGTCGTACCCGTCCAGGTCGACGACGCGGAGCGGGACCGGCTGATGAAGTCGCTGCAGGAGAACCTCGACTTCTTCGAGGAGGCGTGCAGCGGGGACGACTGAGGGCGGTGGCGGCCGGGGCTTTGCGTTATCTGTTTCGCGGTGGGCGGGGCTGGGTCGGTACGATCCTCACTTGCGCGCGCTCTCGGTATGGCGCCGCACCCACCTTCAGTCAGGAGAGACCGGTGTCAGACGTCCGTGTGATCATCCATCGCGATTCCGAGCGGGAAGAGCGCGTGGTGACGACGGGGACTACGGCCGCCGACCTCTTCGCCGGCGAACGTACGATCGTCGCCGCGCGCGTGGGCGGGGAACTCAAGGACCTCGCGTACGCGGTGGCGGACGGCGAGGAGGTCGAGCCGGTCGAGATCTCCTCCGAGGACGGCCTCAACATCCTGCGCCACTCCACCGCCCACGTCATGGCCCAGGCCGTGCAGGAGCTGTTCCCCGAGGCCAAGCTCGGCATCGGCCCGCCGGTCAAGGACGGCTTCTACTACGACTTCGACGTCGAGAAGCCGTTCACGCCCGAGGATCTCAAGGCCATCGAGAAGAAGATGCAGGAGATCCAGAAGCGCGGCCAGCGGTTCTCCCGCCGTGTGGTGACCGACGAGGCAGCCCGCGAGGAACTGGCGTCGGAGCCGTACAAGCTGGAGCTGATCGGCATCAAGGGCTCCGCCTCGACCGACGACGGCGCGAACGTCGAGGTCGGCTCCGGCGAGCTGACGATCTACGACAACCTCGACGCCAAGACCGGCGACCTGTGCTGGAAGGACCTCTGCCGCGGTCCCCACCTGCCCACCACCCGGAACATCCCCGCGTTCAAGCTGATGCGCAACGCCGCCGCGTACTGGCGGGGCAGCGAGAAGAACCCGATGCTCCAGCGCATCTACGGCACCGCCTGGCCCTCCAAGGAGGAGCTGAAGGCGCACCTCGACTTCCTGATCGAGGCCGAGAAGCGCGACCACCGCAAGCTCGGCAGCGAGCTGGACCTGTTCTCCATCCCGGACCAGATCGGCTCCGGCCTCGCCGTCTTCCACCCCAAGGGCGGCATCATCCGCCGCGTGATGGAGGACTACTCGCGCCGCCGGCACGAGGAGGAGGGGTACGAGTTCGTCTACACCCCGCACGCGACGAAGGGGAAGCTCTTCGAGACCTCGGGCCACCTGGACTGGTACGCCGACGGTATGTACCCGCCCATGCAGCTCGACGAGGGCGTGGACTACTACCTCAAGCCCATGAACTGCCCGATGCACAACCTGATCTTCGACGCGCGCGGTCGTTCGTACCGTGAACTGCCGTTGCGTCTCTTCGAGTTCGGGACCGTGTACCGGTACGAGAAGTCGGGCGTCGTGCACGGTCTTACCCGTGCCCGTGGCTTCACACAGGACGACGCGCACATCTACTGCACCAAGGAGCAGATGGCGGAGGAGCTCGACAAGACGCTCACCTTCGTCCTCGGCCTGCTGCGGGACTACGGCCTGACCGACTTCTACCTGGAGCTGTCCACCAAGGATCCGGAGAAGTTCGTCGGCTCGGACGAGGTCTGGGAAGAGGCCACGGAGACGCTGCGGCAGGTGGCCGAGAAGCAGGGGCTTCCGCTGGTTCCGGACCCGGGCGGCGCCGCGTTCTACGGCCCGAAGATCTCCGTCCAGACCAAGGATGCGATCGGCCGTACCTGGCAGATGTCGACGGTCCAGCTCGACTTCAACCTGCCGGAGCGGTTCGACCTGGAGTACACGGGCCCGGATGGCTCGAAGCAGCGGCCGGTCATGATCCACCGGGCCCTGTTCGGCTCCATCGAGCGGTTCTTCGCTGTGCTCCTTGAGCACTACGCGGGGGCGTTCCCGGCGTGGCTGGCGCCTGTTCAGGCGGTCGGTATCCCGATCGGCGACGGGCATGTCGAGTACCTGCAGAAGTTCGCCGCGGAGGCCAAGAAGAAGGGCCTGCGCGTCGAGGTCGACTCGTCGTCCGACCGTATGCAGAAGAAGATCCGGAACGCCCAGAAGCAGAAGGTGCCGTTCATGGTCATCGTCGGCGACGAGGACATGAACGGGGAGACGGTCTCCTTCCGCTATCGCGACGGTTCGCAGGAGAACGGCATTCCCTTCGAGGAGGCCATCGCGAAGATCGCGAAGGTCGTCGAGGAGCGCGCGCAGGTCTGATCGAGAGCGGTACGGGCCCTCGGGGAGTTCACCTCCCCGGGGGCCTCTCGTCGTCCTCCCGTGAGAACACACCGAGCAGCCAGGACGAGAACGACCCCGTCACCGCCCCCAGCAGGGCCAGCCCGCACGCCATCAGGCCCACCGCGACCAGCCTGCCGACCGGGGTGACCGGAGCGACGTCGCCGTAGCCGACGGTCGCGAGCGTGGCGCACGTCCACCACACCGCATCGCCGAACGTCCGGATCGTCGCGTCGGGCGCGGCGTGCTCCTGCTGGTACACGGCCAGGGCGCCCGTGAACCCGAGCAGGGCCACCGACAGACCGGCGTACACGATCACACGCGCGTGCAGTGCGAGCCGGGGCCTGCCGCGTCGGTGCAGTACGGCCTCGTACACCCTGACCACACGCAGCGGGCGCAGCAGGGGCAGCAGCAGGACGATGGTGTCCAGCCAGTGTGTGCGTACGAACCGGACGCCCTCCCCGCTCAGGCGCCAGCGCCCTGTGTAGTCGAGCGCGAAGACCGCCCAGGAGGCCAGGAGTACGGCCAGGCAGAGGGCCTGTCCGGTGGCGGACAGGCCGTGGGCGAGTACGCGGACCGCGTATGCGGTGAGAAAGAGCAGTGACGCCATTGCGAGGGGGACCTCGGTGCGCCGCTCCCAGTGTTGTGTGCGGCTGTCGTCGTCCATTCCGTCAGCTTGGCCGTGGGGGTCCCGGTGTGTGCCCCGGCGACACGCTCCATCTGGGCGAAGCAATATGCTGCATGGCATGACGAGTGAGCCGGAGCAGCAGATCGGAGTCGGGACGCAGGACGCGTTTCAGCGCCTGTGGACGCCTCACCGGATGGCATATATCCAGGGCGAGAACAAGCCGACCGGCCCCGGTGCCGACGACGGCTGTCCTTTCTGCTCGATCCCGGCCAAGTCCGACGAGGACGGCCTCATCCTTCAGCGTGGCGAGCAGGTCTACGCGGTGCTGAATCTGTATCCGTACACGGGCGGCCATCTGATGGTGGTGCCGTACCGGCATGTCGCCGACTACACGGATCTGACGGACTCCGAGACCGCCGAGTTGGCCGAGCTGACCAAGCAGGCGATGACGGCCCTGCGTACGGCGTCCGGTGCGCACGGGTTCAACATCGGGATGAACCAGGGCACGGTGGCGGGTGCGGGCATCGCGGCCCATCTGCACCAGCACATCGTGCCGCGCTGGGGTGGCGACACGAACTTCATGCCGGTGGTGGGTCACACGAAGGTGCTGCCGCAGTTGTTGGGGGACACGAGGAAGATGCTGGCGGAGGCTTGGCCGTCGAGCGCGGGGTCGGACACTCCCAGCCCGTCCGGCGTTTGAGGACGAGGCCGTTCAGGCCGATGCGGGGGTCTGGGGGCGGCAGCCCCCAGTGCCGGCCGCACCGACCGACCCCCGCCGCCTGACCGCCGGAGGCTTACGCGTCGTAGAGGTCGGCTTTTCGGGGTGTCGGGTCCTGCACCAGCCCGCTGAGGAGCGACGAGCGGTTGCCGAACTTCTCGGTGTCCACGCCGTTCTCCTCAAGGACCCTGATCGCCGCCGCGTGGACGACCCGCAGCACCGGCGTCGCCGTGCGCAGGACGTCGTCGGCCATGAAGCGGTGCGGCCAGGGCTGCTCCGCCCAGGAGTGCCGCAGGCCGAAGGGCTCCGGCAGGGCCAGTGAGCCGCCCAGCCAGTTCAGCAGCGGCGGGTACCAGGTGAGCGGTGCGCGCGCGGCCAGCCGTACGACCTCGTCGGCGTCGACCAGCGGCAGTTTCACCTTCCGGGTCTCCCAGAACCGTACGGACTTCTGTACTTCCTTCTCCTTGGCGCCGGGCTTGCTGAGGAAGAGGGAGTGGACGGGACCGAGCGCGTGTCCGGTCAGTTCGATGCGCAGTGTCTCGTGCAGCACGGTCACCGTGATGAGCATCGTGATGACCAACTGGCCGCTCCACAGCGTCCACTGGACGCCGAGGTAGTGGCGCTGGCCGTCGCCGAACTGCTGCTTGTTGCAGATGTCCTGTATCGCGTGGTTCTTGATCATGTAGGCGTCGACGTCCGTGCCGCTGGGGCGGGAGACCTCTTTCGCGCCCGCGCCGACGGGCGAGACGATCCAGTGCTTCAGGGTCGGTTTCGGGAAGCCGCCGGTGTTGAGCGGGCCGCGTTCCAGCATGCGCAGCTGGTCGTGGATCGCGCGTATGACGTCCCAGCTGCGGAAGGGGTGGATCTCCTTGGCCGCGTCGCGGGGGACCAGGTTCTCGGCGAGCTGCCAGGTGCCCCATCGGGTGCCCATGCCGAGTATGCCCTTGTGGCCGGCGTAGAAGACGGAGTTGGACTGCTGTTCGGCGCTGAGCCTGGCCAGTTCCTTGCGGAGGTGTTCGGCGGCGGTCTCGCCGGGGCTGCCGGGGACGGCCTCGGGGATCTTGGCACCGACACCGCCGCCGGAGAGCAGGGCGCCCCAGCGTTCGCGCAGGTCCTTCGCGGTGCGCTCGCAGATCTGCTTGGCCCAGAGCCAGCCGACGACCGGGAGGACGACGCACGCGCGTGCGTACAAGGCCCAGAAGCCGGTGAACGGCATCTTGATCAGGAAGATCACGGCGAAGGCGCCCACGGCGACGAGGAGGGTGGTGGCGAGGGCGGAGGCCCGCTTGTCCTCGCGCTTGGCGATGTTCGCCCGGCCCGCGAAGACGGCCAGCCACAGCAGGAGCCCGGGCAGGAAGAGCACGCCGCACAGCACCATCACCGCGGAGAGCCAGTTGTCGCGGTCGCGCCGGATGCGGTGGGCCGCCAGGGCGTGCTCGACGATGACCTGCGGTTCGGTGCCGAAGGACTGGATGAGCGGCTTGCGGCCGGCGCCCAGCATGCGGTCGATCACCGCGCGGGAGAACGCCTCGCCGAGCTTGGGCCGGAAGATCTTGGCCCAGGCGCCCCGGGGCGGCTTGACCGTGGACTTGTGCCACTCGTTGTCGGCTTCGAGGATCTTCGTGACCTCGTCGTCCTCCCGGTAGGCCGCCGAGGCCAGCGCGAAGGTCGCCGCCGTCTGGCCCGCGGAGCCCGACAGGGGCACCTGTGCCCCTGGGCTGAAATCGAAACCGTCGTCCGCCACTCTGCCGCCCCCTCGCCGCCGTACCCGCTTCTGCGGCCTTTCCCGACTTCCTTGCTCCGCACACCTGTTGAACAGGTCATCACGTTGTTGGAGTCACAACTTGATCAGGTGATCAGCGTATCCGCAGCCACCGACAATTGGGGCGGCGGACGGCAGAAGCCGTCCGCCGATGTGGAGGAAAGCGTTCCGTACGGGCCACTTGTCGGGCGCCGGGCACCAACTACGCGGTGCTCTGGGTCTGTTCGCGGACCCTTTCGGCGATCTGCGGCGGCATCGGTTCGTGCCGTGCGTACTTGCGGTCGAAGCGGGCGGTGCCGTGCGAGAGGGAGCGCAGGTCGACCGCGTACCGGCCGATCTCGATCTCGGGCACCTCGGCGCGTACGAGAGTCCGCCCGCCGACGGTCTGCTCGGTGCCGACGACCCGGCCGCGCCGGCCGGACAGGTCGCTCATCACGGAGCCCACGTAGTCGTCGCCGACGAGCACCGTCACCTCGACCACGGGTTCGAGGAGATGGATCGTCGCGTCGGCGGCGGCCTCGCGCAGTGCGAGCGCGCCGGCGGTCTGGAACGCGGCGTCGGAGGAGTCCACGGAGTGCGCCTTGCCGTCCAGGAGGGTGATCCGTACGTCGATGAGCGGATGGCCGGCGGCGATTCCCTTGGCGGCCTGGGCGCGTACGCCCTTCTCGACGGACGGGATGAACTGCCGGGGCACGGCGCCGCCGACGACCTTGTCGACGAACTCGATGCCCGAGCCGCCCGGCAGCGGCTCCACCTCGATCGCGCAGATCGCGAACTGCCCGTGCCCGCCGGACTGCTTCACATGGCGTCCGCGCCCCGCGGAACGGCCGGCGAACGTCTCCCGTAGGGAGACCTTGTGCGGTACGACGTCGACCTGGACGCCGTAGCGGTTGCGCAGCCGTTCCAGGGCGACGTCCGCGTGGGCCTCGCCCAGGCACCACAGGACCACCTGGTGGGTGTCCTGGTTCTGTTCGAGCCGCATGGTGGGGTCCTCGGCGACGAGCCGGCCGAGCCCTTGGGAGAGCTTGTCCTCGTCGGCCTTGCTGTGCGCCTGGATGGCGAGCGGCAGCAGCGGGTCGGGCATCTCCCACGGTTCCATCAGGAGCGGGTCGTCCTTCGCGGAGAGGGTGTCGCCGGTCTCCGCGCGGTTCAGCTTGGCCACACAGGCCAGGTCGCCGGCGATGCAGTGGCTGAGGGTGCGCTGCTGTTTGCCGAAGGGCGCGGACAGGGCGCCGATGCGTTCGTCGACGTCGTGGTCCTCGTGGCCGCGGTCGGCGAGGCCGTGCCCGGAGACGTGGACCGTCGCGTCGGGCCGCAGGGTGCCGGAGAAGACGCGGACGAGGGAGACCCGGCCCACGTAGGGGTCGCTGGCCGTCTTCACGACCTCCGCGACCAGCGGGCCGTCTGGATCGCAGAGCTTCAGCTCGCGCGGGCGCCCGTCGACGGTGGTGACCCCGGGTGCCTCGCGTTCCAGCGGGGTCGGGAAGCCCCCGGTGACCAGTTCCAGCAGCTCGACCGTGCCGAGGCCCTGCTTGGCGCCGTCGGCGGCGGGGGCGGCGGCCAGCACGGGGAAGAAGGTCCCGCGCGCGACGGCCCGTTCCAGGTCCTCGACCAGGGTCTTGAGGTCGATCTCCTCGCCGCCCAGATAGCGGTCCATGAGGGTCTCGTCCTCGCTCTCCGCGATGATCCCCTCGATGAGCCGGTTGCGGGCCTCCTCAATGGCCGGGAGCTGGTCGGGGCTGGGTTCGGACTCCTTGCGCTCCCCGGAGGAGTAGTCGAACAGCTTCTGCGTCAGCAGCCCGGTCAGCCCGGTCACGGGCGCGTGCCCGTCAGGCCCCGGCGCGCCGTGCAGCGGCAGGTAGAGCGGCAGTACGGCGTCGGGGTCGTCCGCGCCGAAGGCCTCCGCGCAGATCCGCGTCATGTCGTCGAAGTCCGCGCGCGCGGACTCCAGATGCGTGACGACGATGGCCCGCGGCATGCCGACGGCCGCGCACTCCTCCCACACCATCCGGGTCGAGCCGTCGACCCCGTCCGAGGCCGAGACAACGAAAAGGGCCGCGTCCGCCGCTCGCAGACCGGCCCTGAGTTCCCCGACGAAGTCGGCGTATCCGGGAGTGTCCAGAATATTGATCTTGTACCCGCCCCATTCGACGGGCACCAGCGAGAGCTGCACCGAGCGCTGCTGCCGGTGTTCGATCTCGTCGTAGTCGGAGACGGTGCCGCCGTCCTCCACCCGGCCCGCCCGGTTGACGGCCCCCGCGGTCAGCGCGAGAGCCTCCACCAGTGTCGTCTTGCCCGATCCGGAGTGGCCGACCAGCACCACATTCCGTACGGACGCGGGGTGGTCGGCCGCTGTAGCCCTGCCGGCGGCTCCGGGGTGTGCGTTCGCCTTGTCGCCCATGGTCCTGCCTCCCGTGCACGGTGAGGTCACTGTGGGCGCGGACGTGGTGGATCCGCGTGCGGTGGCGGCTCCGATGACGCCCGCGGTGCTTTCGAGCTTTGCACTCGCGTCACGGTGCGTCCATACGGCGGACGCGATCGCGCGGCCGGGACCGGGCATGCGGGGTGATCCGGGACGCCGACATCCTGCCGTGACCCGGATGCCGTCAGGCCGTGACACGGGTGCGCGGGTGCCCGACCGTCGCACAAGCGCGCGCGTGGCTACGATGGGCCAGCCGGTGGCCAGTAGGGGCCGCGCGGCGAAACCGACCCTCGGGAAGGCCATGCTGAACAAGTACGCGCGTGCATTCTTCACGCGTGTCCTCACGCCGTTCGCCGCGTTTCTCATCCGCCGGGGCGTCAGCCCCGACACGGTGACGCTCCTCGGGACCGCCGGAGTGATCGCGGGCGCGCTGGTCTTCTACCCCAGGGGAGAGTTGTTCTGGGGCACGGTGGTCATCACGCTGTTCGTGTTCTCGGACCTCGTCGACGGCAACATGGCCCGCCAGCTGGGCCGTTCCAGCCGCTGGGGGGCCTTCCTGGACTCCACCCTCGACCGGGTGGCCGACGGCGCGATCTTCGGCGGGTTCGCCCTCTGGTACGCGGGCGGCGGTGACGACAACGTCCTGTGCGCGGTCTCGATCTTCTGTCTGACGAGCGGCCAGGTGGTCTCGTACACCAAGGCGCGCGGTGAGTCGATCGGCCTGCCGGTCGCCGTCAACGGGCTCGTCGAGCGTGCCGAGCGGCTGGTGATCTCGCTGGTCGCGGCCGGTCTCGCGGGCCTGCACGACTTCGGGGTGCCCGGCATCCAGTACCTGCTGCCGATCGCCCTGTGGATCGTCGCCGTGGGCAGCCTGGTCACGCTGATCCAGCGTGTCGTCACGGTCCGCCGGGAGTCCGCGGAGGCGGACGCGGCGGACGCGAGCAGGAACGCCGCCCAGAGCAGTGAGGCCTCCTCGTGAGCGACCTGCGGGGGCGGCTGACGGACGGGGCGTACGCGCTGGGCTGGAGCGCCGTCAAGAAGCTCCCGGAGCCCGTCGCCGTCAAGCTCGGCCGGACCATCGCCGACCTGGCCTGGAAGCGGCGTGGAGAGCGCGTACGACGGCTCGAGTCGAACTACGCGCGCGTGGTGCCCGACGCGACACCGGAGCGCCTCGCGGAGCTGTCCCGCGCGGGCATGCGTTCGTACCTGCGCTACTGGATGGAGTCTTTCCGTCTCCCGGCGTGGAGCCCGGAGCGCGTGAAGACGGGCTTCGAGGCAGAGGGCATCCACCACCTGACCGACGGGATCGCCTCGGACCGGGGCGTGATCCTGGCGCTTCCGCACCTGGGCAACTGGGATCTGGCCGGCGCCTGGGTCACCACCAAGCTGGAGACGCCCTTCACGACGGTCGCCGAGCGCCTGGACCCGGAGTCGCTGTACGACCGTTTCGTCGCCTATCGCGAGAGCCTCGGCATGGAGGTCCTGCCGCACAACGGCGGCACCGCCTTCGGCACCCTGGCGCGACGGCTGCGCGACGGCGGCCTGGTCTGCCTGGTCGCCGACCGGGACCTGTCCGCCTCGGGCGTCGAGGTGAAGTTCTTCGGCGACACGGCCCGGATGCCGGCGGGCCCGGCCCTGCTGGCCCAGCAGACGGGAGCGCTCCTCCTCCCGGTGACCCTGTGGTACGACGACTCACCGGTCATGCGTGGGCGTGTTCATCCCCCGATCGAGGTACCCGAGACAGGTACGAAGGCCGAGAAGACGTCTGTCATGACACAGGCGCTGGCCGATGCCTTCGCCACGGGAATCGCCGACCACCCGGAGGACTGGCACATGCTTCAGCGGCTGTGGCTCGCGGATCTCGACCCAGCGAAGGCCCCCACGAAGGCCCCCACGAAGGCCCCCGACAAGGATCCCGAGAAGGGGACCCCGTGAAGATCGGCATCGTCTGCCCGTACTCCTGGGACGTACCGGGCGGCGTCCAGTTCCACATCCGTGATCTGGCCGAGTACTTCATCCGCCTGGGCCACGAGGTCTCCGTCCTCGCCCCCGCCGACGACGACACCCCGCTCCCGCCGTACGTCGTCTCGGCCGGCCGCGCGGTCCCGGTGCCGTACAACGGCTCGGTGGCCCGCCTGAACTTCGGATTCCTCAGCGCCGCCCGGGTACGCCGCTGGCTGCACGACGGCGAGTTCGACGTGATCCACATCCACGAACCGGCCTCGCCCTCACTGGGCCTGCTGGCCTGCTGGGCGGCGCAGGGGCCCATCGTGGCCACCTTCCACACCTCCAACCCCCGCTCCCGCGCGATGATCGCCGCGTACTCGATCCTCCAGGCGGCCCTGGAGAAGATCAGCGCCCGGATCGCGGTGAGCGAGTACGCCCGGCGCACACTGGTCGAACACCTGGGCGGCGACGCGGTCGTCATCCCGAACGGCGTCGACGTCGACTCCTTCGCCGGGGCCAAGCCGAAGCCCGAGTGGCAGGGCGACACGATCGGCTTCATCGGCCGCATCAACGAGCCCCGCAAGGGTTTTCCGGTCCTGATGAAGGCCCTCCCGAAGATCCTCGCCGCCCGCCCCTCGACGCGACTGCTGGTCGCGGGCCGCGGCGACGAGGAAGAGGCGCTGGAGGGCCTGCCGCCGGAGCTTCGCCCGCGCGTCGAGTTCCTGGGCATGGTCAGCGACGAGGACAAGGCACGGCTGCTGCGCAGCGTGGACGTGTACATCGCCCCCAACACCGGCGGTGAGAGCTTCGGGATCATCCTGGTCGAGGCGCTGTCGGCGGGGGCCCCGGTCCTGGCCTCGGACCTCGACGCCTTCGCCCAGGTCCTGGACCAGGGCGCGGCGGGCGAACTGTTCACGAACGAGGACGCGGACGCGCTGGCAGAGGCGGCCGTACGACTACTGGGCGACCCCGCCCGCCGGGCCGAACTGCGGGAGCGGGGGAGTGCCCATGTGCGGCGGTTCGACTGGGCGACGGTGGGGGCGGACATCCTGTCGGTGTACGAGACGGTGACGGACGGGACGACGGCTGTGGCGGCGGATGAGCGGACGGCGACCGGGTTGCTGGCGCGGTTGGGGCTGGGGAGGGACTGAGCAGGGGAGTGGTGGTCCCACCCTGCCCGTCCGGCGTTTGAGGACGACAGCGGGGGTCTGGGGACGGTCGGGTGAGGGACTCCGCGGAACCGGCGGTGCGCACCTGTAGCCTGCCGCCCGTGACCGCAACCCTCATCTGGATCCTTGTCGGGCTCGTCGTGATCGGCCTCTACCTGAGCTGGACCGCCGGGCGGCTCGACCGGCTGCACGCCCGTATCGACGCCACGCGCGCGGGCCTCGACGCGCAGTTGCTGCGCCGGGCTTCCATTGCCCAGGAACTGGCCACGTCGGGTGTGCTCGATCCGGCCGCGTCGATCGTGCTGTACGAGGCGGCGCATGCCGCGCGGCAGGCCGAGGAGGAGCAGCGTGAGGTCGCCGAGAGCGAGCTGAGTCAGGCGTTGCGGGCCGTCTTCGGGGAGGCGCTGCAGGTCGAGGCGGTACGGGAAGCCCCCGGCGGGGAGGCGGCGACGGGGGAGCTGACCGAGGCGGTGCGGAGGGTGCCGATGGCTCGGCGGTTCCACAATGACGCGGTGCGGGCGGCTCGGGCGTTGCGGCGGCATCGGAAGGTGCGGTGGTTCCGGCTTGCGGGGCACGCCCCGTTCCCGATGGCCTTCGAAATGGACGACGAGCCGCCACCGGCGTTGGCGGAGCGCGCGCCGGCGTAAGGGGTTTTGTCTCGCCCCCGCCGCCCCTACCCGTCCCATCCTTCTGGGGCTCCGCCCCAGACCCCGC
>NZ_JBSFDA010000157.1:0-23929 GCF_053593675.1 Streptomyces sp. NPDC002156
CCCAGACCCCCGCTACGGCCCTGAACGGGCCTAGTCCTCAAACGCCGGACGGGCTGGGTATTCAGCCCCTCCGGCGTTTGAGGAGCGGGGGTTCGGGGGCAGAGCCCCCAGGGATGGGACGGGTAGGGGCGGCGGGGGCGAGAAAACCGGACCTCAGTCCAAGTAACCCCGCAGTTGGTCCGCGAACGCGTGGTCCCTCAGTTTGTTCAAGGTCTTGGACTCGATCTGGCGGATGCGTTCCCGTGTGACGCCGAAGATGCGGCCGATCTCCTCCAGCGTGCGCGGACGCCCGTCCGCCAGGCCGTAACGGAGTTGGACGACCTTGCGTTCCCGCTCCCCCAGTGTCGACAGCACCGCCTCCAGGTGCTCCCGCAGCAGCAGGAACGCCGCCGACTCCACCGGCGACGCCGCGTCGCCGTCCTCGATGAGGTCGCCCAGCGCGACGTCGTCCTCCTCGCCCACCGGTGCGTGCAGCGACACCGGTTCCTGGGCGAGACGCAAGACCTCGCTGACGCGCTCGGGGAGCAGGTCCAGGTGGGCGGCTACCTCCTCCGGCGTCGGCTCGTAGCCTCGCTCCTGGAGCATCCGGCGTTGCACCCGGACGACCCGGTTGATCAGTTCGACCACGTGTACGGGGACACGGATCGTACGGGCCTGGTCGGCGAGGGCGCGGGACATGGCCTGGCGGATCCACCAGGTCGCGTACGTCGAGAACTTGTAGCCGCGCGCGTAGTCGAACTTCTCGACCGCGCGGATCAGCCCCAGGTTTCCCTCCTGGACGAGGTCGAGCATCGTGAGCCCACGGCCCACGTACCGTTTCGCCACCGACACCACCAGGCGCAGGTTGGCCTCGATCAGCCGGCGCTTGGCCATCCGGCCCATGACGACCAGCTTGTCCAGGTCGAGGGCCAGTTGGCTGTCCAGGTCGGAGGCGAGACGCAGTTTCTCCTCGGCGAAGAGACCGGCCTCGACCCGGCGGGCGAGTTCGACCTCCTCGGCGGCGGTGAGCAGCGGGATGCGGCCGATCTCCCGCAGGTACTGGCGGAACAGGTCGGAGGAGGGCCCGCTGGTGTCGGCGCGGGCGGGGGCACGGACCGGCTCGATCACCTCGACCGGTTCGATCACCTCGATCTGCTCAGCCGGCTCGACCGGTTCCGCGGTCTCGACCACGTCCACCGCGTCCGCCGGAGGGCCGTCCGGTTCGGGCGGGCTCTCGGGGTGGTGCGCGACACGGCTCTGCGGAGGCACGGCCGCGATGACCTCGGCGACGTCGGTGACGTCCGCGATCTCGGTCTCGGCGTCGGGCTCCGTGACCGCGGTACTGCTGTCGGTCTGGGTGAGGGTCTGGGTCTGCACGGGGGCGACCTCCAGGATGATCGCTGCTGAGGCGTACGGCAGCGGTACTCGGGGGGGCGGAGTGGGCGGCCTCGCCGCTGTCCGTCCCGTACGCGTTGAGCGGAACCGCGGGGGTGTCGGACCCGTTGTGGACGGGCCGGCCGCGCTCCGAGGACTCAGGCACCGGAACCCAGTGTGGAGTACGACACATCGCCGCCACGAGGGGCGTGCGACCACTTTTTGGGTCCGGTCCGTGACCACGCGGTTACCGTCGCAGCAAATCCGAGTGCTTGTTCGGGGTCCGACCTGGCACGATCGGTACGTGTCCGGTTCACTCTGCTCAACTCACGTCTACGAAACGCATGTCACCGTCCACTGCCAAAGCGCTGCCGAGGCGGAACGGCTGGGCCGCTGGGCGACCGGGGCGGGGCTCAAGTTGACGCACATCGTCCTTGCCCGTGGCCGGATGACGACCCAGCCGATGCTCACCCTGACGGGTTCCCCGTCGTACGCCGACGAATCGGCTCGGGCGCGTGAAGTCGCCGCGCGGCTGCGGGCGGACGGGTTCGATCCGGTGCGCGTCAAGATCGAGTCGTCGCCGTGGGCTCCCGAGGTGCCGCGTGAACCGTGCGCGGACGGACGGTACTTCGAGCACCACGTGAAGGTGCGGCTGCCGGCCGACGCGGATCTCGACGCCCTGGCGGCGCGGGTCGTCCCGTACGGCGCGCATCTGTCGTGGAACGCCCGTCGGGTGGTGCGCGGCGGTCGGTGGACCGAGCGGTTCGTGACGCAGCGGTGCCGGGGCGTGGACGCGACCGGGGCGGGGCTGGCGCTGGAACGGCTGCTGGCGGAGCTGCGGCGACACCGAGCGGTGGAGCTCGAAGTGGTCGACGTGGAGCGGGAGTTCGTGCTGTACGACAGTGATCTGTCCGTCGACGACGGATGGATCGACAGATGGATCGACGGATGGGTCGAGGGCAGCGGAGGCGTGGTCGTGGCGGCGACGCGGGTGCGGGAGGTGCGGGGATGAAGAACAAGTTGACCTGGCGAAGGGGCGTCGTGGCAGGCCTCGACGCGCCCAAGGACACCCTGGACGACAGGACCCGGGAGGCTCAGGGGCTGCCCCGGACGCTGCGTACCGTGCCGGGTGAGGACGTGGTGCAGCGGCTGATCTTCGAACCGGCGCTGAAGCAGCACCACAACGCCTTCCGGGCTGCCGACCCGGGCTTCGCCGATCCGGCGCGGGGCGAGGACTGGCGGGCCGCGCGGCGCCGGGCGCTGGAGCTGGTGCTCGACGCGATCGCGGGGTCCGAGTGGGCCGAGTCGTTGGTGCTGCGTGGGAGCGTGCTGATGGCGGCGTGGTTCGGCGAGGCCGCCCGCGAGCCCGGTGACCTGGACTTCGTCGTCGTACCGCCCACCTTTTCGATCGATGACCCACGTGCGGGGCAGCTGCTCGCCGGGATCGCGGCGGCCGCCGAGGCCCGGGGCGACGGCGAGGTGGGGTTCTGCGCGCGCGACGCGGTGGTCGAGGACATCTGGACCTACGACCGGGTGCCGGGCCGCCGTATGGTCCTGCCCTGGTCCGCGCCGGGGCTGCCGGGCGGCCATGTACAGCTCGACTTCGTCTTCAACGAGCGGCTCGCCGAGCCGCCGGTGCCGGTGGAGCTGCCGGGCGGCGCGTCGGTGCGGGCGGCGACGCCCGCGCTGTCGCTGGCCTGGAAGCTGATGTGGCTGATCAACGACATGTACGCGCAGGGCAAGGACCTGTACGACGCCGTGCTCCTGGCCGAGCGGTATCCGCTCCCCCACGAGCTGCTGGACGAGGTGTTCCGGCTCTCGGGCGAGTGGCCCTGTCCGGGCTGCGAGCGGATCCGGCTGGCGGACGTCGTGGAGGCGGTGAGGTACGTCGAGTGGCGTCACTTCGTCATGGAGTACCCGCAACTCGCGGACAGGGAGCGGGAGTTCACGGACCGGTTGATACGGGCGGTGACGCCGACGTTCGACGGGCAGGAGTGACGGCAGGCGGCGGAAGCGGTGGCGGTCAGAGTGCCGCCGCTCCCTGGTTCTGGAGTGCCAGGTCGTACTGCTGGAGCACCCACAACTCGTTCTGCACGGCGGCCAGTTGGGCCGGGTCCCCCTGGGTGGTCAGGCGGGCGTGGGTGCCCTGGACCTCGTGGATACGGCGTCCCACCGCTCTGCGGCGGACGGTGACCAGCACATCGCCGGCGTACACGTCGTCGACCGTCCGGCGCATGATCGCCTCCACCGCCAGCTCCGTCACCATGGAGCGGACCGTGTTGTCCGGGGCCACCTCGCGGACCCGGACCAGATACTCCTGGGGGTCCTGGACGCCGTACTCCGCGCCGCCCGCCTCCATGATCGCCTGGCGTACGGCCGCGTAGGGGGCGGCCGTGAACTCGTCGATGCCGTAGGCGTCGAAGGCCGGGGAGACCAACTCGGGGCGCTGGAGGGCCAGTTTGAGGAGTTCACGTTCCGTGGCGTAGACCGGGTTGCGGAGGTTCAGGGCCGGGCCCGGGGGGCCGCCCGGGCGCGTTGTCTGCTCGTACGGCTGCTGCTGGTGCTGCCCGCCTGCGGGGGCCGGGCCCTTGCCGCCGCGGTCCTTGGCCCAACGGGCCAGCTGGGCCACCCGCTTGACCACGAACTGGGTGTCCAGGATGCCGAGCATGCCCGCGAGCTGGACCGCGACCTCGTGCTGGGCGCCGCTGTTCTTGATGCGGGCCACGATCGGGGCCGCCTCGTCCAGTGCCGACGCGCGGCCCGCCGGGGTTTCGAGGTCGTAGCGGGTGGCGATCTGGCGCAGGGCGAACTCGAAGAGGGGGGTACGGGGTTCGGCGAGGTCGGCGACGGCCTGGTCGCCCTTCGCGAGGCGCAGGTCGCAGGGGTCCATGCCGTCGGGCGCGATGGCGATGTAGGTCTCGGCGGCGAACTTCTGGTCGTCCTCGAAGGCGCGCAGGGCCGCCTTCTGGCCGGCCGCGTCGCCGTCGAAGGTGAAGATCACCCGGGCCGAGCCGTTGTCCATCAACAGTCTGCGGAGGATCTTGATGTGGTCGGTGCCGAAGGCCGTGCCGCAGGTCGCGATGGCCGTCGTGACGCCGGCCAGGTGGCAGGCCATGACGTCCGTGTAGCCCTCGACGACGACCGCCCGGCTGACCTTCGCGATGTCCTTCTTGGCGAGGTCGATGCCGTACAGGACCTGGGACTTGCGGTAGATCGCCGTGTCGGGGGTGTTCAGGTACTTGGGGCCCGTGTCCGCCTCGTACAGCTTCCGCGCGCCGAAGCCGACGACCTCGCCGCCGATGTCGCGGATCGGCCACATCAGGCGGCCGCGGAAGCGGTCGATGGGGCCGCGGCGGCCTTCCTGGGAGAGGCCGGAGAGCAGGAGTTCCTTGTCGGAGAAGCCCTTGCCGCGGAGGTAGCGGGTGAGGTGGTCCCAGCCCTGGGGGCTGTAGCCGACGGAGAAGTGTTCGGCGGCCGACTGGTCGAAGCCGCGTTCCGCGAGGAACTTGCGGCCCGCGTCCGCCTCGGAGGTCGTGGCCAGCTGTTCCATGTACCACTGGGCCGCGATCTTGTGGGCCTCCACCAGCCGGATGCGCTCGCCGCGCTGGTTGGCCGGGTTGTAGCCGCCCTCCTCGTACCGCAGGGTGATGCCGGCCTGGCCGGCCAGGCGCTCGACCGCCTCGGAGAAGGAGAGGTGGTCGACCTTCATCACGAACGTGATGGTGTCGCCGCCTTCCTGGCAGCCGAAGCAGTGGAAGAGTCCCTTGCTCGGGCTGACCTGGAAGGACGGAGACTTCTCGTCGTGGAAGGGGCACAGGCCCTTGAGGTTGCCGCCGCCCGCGTTGCGCAGCTGGAGGTACTCGGACACCACGGCGTCGATCGGGACCGCGTCCCGAACCGCCTTCACGTCCTCGTCGTTGATCCTTCCGGCCACGCAGTGATTCTACGGGGGTCCACCGACAGTCCCGTGCCCTGGCGTCGCTACGGGACGAGGCTGTCCAGCGGTACGTGCGGGTCCGCGAGGGCCTCCGTGTCCACCTGGGACCGGGAGCGGATGAGCTGCTGGACGGTCTCTGTGACGTCCCACACGTTCACGTTCATCCCGGCCAGCACCCTGCCCTCCTTCACCCAGAAGGCGATGAACTCGCGCTTGCCCGCGTCTCCCCGGATCACCACCTGGTCGTACGAGCCAGGGGGCGCCCAGCCCGAGTACTCCATGCCCATGTCGTACTGGTCGGAGAAGAAATACGGCACACGGTCGTACGTCGACTCGCGGCCCAGCATCGCTCGGGCCGCCGCCGGGCCGCCGTTGAGGGCGTTGGCCCAGTGTTCGACGCGCAGCCTGGTGTCGAAGAGGGCGTGGTGGAAGGCGGCCACGTCACCGGCCGCGTAGATGTCGGGGTCGGAGGTGCGCAGGCGTTCGTCGACCGCGATGCCGCCGCCGTGGGCGCGCTCGGCGAGGGTCAGGCCCGCCGCCTCCGCCAGTGCTGTGCGCGGGGCGGCGCCGATGGCCGCCAGGACGTCGTGGGCCGGGTGTTCCTCGCCGTCGTCCGTACGGGCCGCGAGGACCATGCCGTCCTGGCCGACGATCTCCGTCAGCCTGGCGCCGAAGTGGAAGCGGACGCCGTGCTCGCGGTGCAGCTCGGCGAAGAGGTTGCCCAGCTCCGGGCCGAGCACCGAGTGCAGCGGGGTCGCCTCCGGCTCGACGACGGTCACCTCGGCGCCGTACTCGCGTGCCGCCGCCGCGACCTCCAGGCCGATCCAGCCGGCGCCGGCGATCACGATGTGGCCGTTGTCGCGGCCCAGGGCTGCCAGGACGCCCTTGAGGCGCTCGGCGTGCGCGAGGCGGCGCAGGTGGTGGACACCGGCCAGGCCGGTGCCGGGGATGTCGAGACGGCGCGGCTCGGCGCCGGTGGCGATGAGCAGTTTGTCGTAGTGGACAAGGGTGCCGTCGTCGCCGAAGCGGACCGTCTTCGCCGTACGGTCGATGGCGTCGACGGTCTGGCCGAGGTGGAGTTCGATGTCGTTGCGCGCGTACCAGGCGGGTTCATGGACGAAGACACTGTCGCGCTCCTCCTTGCCGAGGAGGTAGCCCTTGGAGAGCGGGGGCCGCTCGTACGGGTGGTCGCGTTCGTCGCAGATCAGTATCACGCGGCCGGTGAAGCCCTCCGTCCGGAGCGTCTCGGCCGCTTTGGCGCCGGCCAGTCCGCCTCCGATGATGACGAATGTCTGATCCGCGTCGACCACTTGATGCCTCCTCGTAACGATGCCGCCACATGCGAGCCTCCCGCACGGAGCGTGATGGGGGAAGAGGGAGTGGGCCGATCAGACCCACGGAGGGTCACATTCGGGCATGTCACACGTGCCGGGCGGGAGGTCCCGCACACACGGGACATGTGAGCCAAACCGGCGAAACCGAACACGAGTTGCAGAAAACCCCTTCTCGTGACCCGCGTAGCTCGCTAGCGTCCCTCCCACCTCGTTCGCACATCCACTGGGGAAGGACCTCTGTGAACGTATTACGCACGGCATCGTCCCACTCGCGCAGAGCCGTGGCGGTCATCGCCGCCACCGCACTCGCGACACCGCTGCTGATCGCCTCCGCCGGAACGGCCGGCGCCCACGGCGGTCACGGCGATCCGGCCGCCGACGCCAGGAAGCTCGCGAAGACCCTGGTCAAGGAGTCGTCCGCGAAGGACGCGTACAAACACCTCAAGGCCCTGCAGGCCATCTCCGACGCCAACGGCGGCAACCGCGCGGCCGGTACACCGGGCCACGACAAGTCCGCCGAGTACGTCTACCGGGTGCTGAAGAAGGCCGGTTACAAGGTCTCGTACGACAGCTTCGACTTCGACTACATCGAGACTCTCGCCGAGAAGGCCGCCGTGATCTCGCCGGCGCCGCGCGATCTCGGCATCACGGCGATGACGTACACGAAGTCGACGCCGGTGGGCGGCATCACGGCCGCGCTCGCCGCCGCCACGGTGGACGCCACTCCCGGCTGTGAGGCGGGCGACTACGCGGCCGGTGCCTTCACCGGCAAGATCGCGCTGATCAAGCGCGGTGGCTGCACCTTCGCGCAGAAGCAGATCGTCGCCTCCGAGGCGGGCGCCGTCGGCGCGATCATCTACAACAACACCGCGGGCGTCCTCTCCGGCACCCTCGGCGACGCGGCGAGCGGCAGGATCCCGACGGCCGGCCTCAGCCAGGCCGAGGGCGAGGCCCTCGCCGCCGATGTCGCGGCGGGCGAGGTCACGGTCGGTTTCGAGGTCCGTCAGCTGATCGAGACCCGTACGACGAACAACGTCGTCGCGGAGACCCGTGGCGGCGACGCGGACAACACGGTGTTCCTGGGCGCCCACCTCGACTCGGTCACCGAGGGCCCCGGCATCAACGACAACGGCTCCGGCTCGGCCGGGATCCTGGAGGTCGCCGAGGAACTCGCCGAGAACACGCGGTACGGCAAGCAGCCGCCCAACAAGGTGAAGTTCGCCTTCTGGTCGGCCGAGGAACTGGGCCTGGTCGGCTCCGAGTCGTACGTCTCGCGGCTCACCGAGGAGCAGCGGGCACAGATCAAGCTCTATCTGAACTTCGACATGATCGCCTCGCCGAACTACGCGCAGTTCGTGTACGACGGCGACGACTCGGACGCCGAGGGCGCGGGTCCAGGGCCGGAGGGTTCGGCCCAGCTGGAGCGCGACATCAACGCGTTCCTCGACTCCAGGCGCACACCGCACCAGGGCACCGACTTCTCCGGCCGCTCCGACTACGGGCCGTTCATCGCGGTCGGTATCCCCTCCGGTGGCACCTTCACCGGCGCCGAGGGCATCAAGACCGAGGCCCAGGCCGCGCTGTTCGGCGGCACCGCCGGCGTCGCGTACGACGCGTGCTACCACGCGGCGTGCGACGACCTGGACAACATCAGCATGAAGGCGTTCGGCATCAACATCGGGGTCATCGCCAACGCGGTGGGCACGTACGCCCATGACCTCAGCTCGCTCAGCACGCCGGTCGTCTCCACGCCCACCACGGGCGGCGACGGCAGCGGCGGCGGTCTGCACCCCGGCCACGACGAGGTCGTGGCGGAGTAGAGGTCGTGGCGGAGTAGTGGAGTGATTCGGTAGTCGGGTAGTCGGTACGGCACGCGGGAGAGGCGCGTTCTCCCGCATGCCGTGTCAGGCGGTCAGGCGTTCGTGGAGCGAGCGGGCGGCGGCGTCCGTGAGCGAGGCGATCTGGTCGACGATCACGCGCTTGCGGGCGCGGTCGTCGGGGGCCTCGTCGAAGAGCGCGCGGAACTGGGGTTCCAGGCCGTCCGGGGCGCGGGTCGTGAGTGCCTGGGCGAGTTCCGCGACGACGATCCGCTGGTCCGCGCGGAGCACCTCCTGCTCGGCACGCTGCATGACGTACCGGTCGGCGACCGCCTTGAGGACCGCGCACTCCAGCCTGGTCTCGCGCGGTACGACGAGTTCGGCCGTGTACCGGGTGAGCGGGCCGCTGCCGTACGCCGCGCGCGTGGCGCCCTCGGCGGCGAGGCAGAAGCGGCCGATGAGCTGGCTGGTGGCGTCCTTCAGGCGGGCCTGGGCGACGGCCGAGCCGTCGTAGCCGTGCGGCCACCACGGTTCGTTCTGGAGCCGGTCGAGGGCTTCCGCCAGTTCCGCCGGGTTGGTGTCCTTGGGCACGTAACGGCCGAGGGCGACCTCGAAGACCGCACGGCGTTCGGGTTCCGCGTGCAGGGCGGCCGGGTCGAGGTGGCCGGCGTGCAGGCCGTCCTCGACGTCGTGCACCGAGTACGCCACGTCGTCGGCCCAGTCCATGACCTGGGCCTCGAAGGTGGTGCGGGTGCCGGGGGCGTCCTTGCGGAGCCAGTCGAAGACGGGGCGGTCGTCCTCGTAGACGCCGAACTTGGGGGACCCGGGGTCGGTGGGGTGGGCGCCGCGCGGCCAGGGGTACTTGGTGGCGGCGTCCAGGACGGCCCGGGTGAGGTTGAGGCCGACCGAGCCTTCCGGGGTGAACCGCTTGGGCTCGATGCGGGTGAGGAGTCTCAGGGACTGGGCGTTGCCTTCGAAGCCGCCGCAGTCCTCCGCGAACTCGTTCAGGGCCTGTTCGCCGTTGTGGCCGAAGGGGGGGTGACCCAGGTCGTGGGCGAGGCAGGCGGCTTCGACGAGGTCGGGGTCGCAGCCCAGGGCCGCGCCAAGCTCGCGGCCCACCTGGGCGCATTCCAGGGAGTGGGTGAGGCGGGTGCGGGGGCTGGCGTCCCAGCTGTGGCTGCGGGTGCCCGGGGTGACGACCTGGGTCTTGCCTGCGAGGCGGCGCAGGGCGGCTGAGTGGAGGATTCGGGCGCGGTCGCGTTGGAAGGCGGTTCGGCCGGGGCGCTTGTCCGGTTCCGGGGCCCAGCGTTCGGTTGACGACAGGTCGTACGACATGTCTCGACAGTACGGGCAGGGACTGACAAAGGGAGCGACAAGGGGGGTGCGCCTTTGCGTCTGCCGAGGGCGGTTATACGGCGAGTGCGGGTCGGTGGGGGCTGGTCGCGCAGTTCCCCGCGCCCCTTACGCCGATCATCTGGTCGTACCTGTGGAGGAGGAGGCTTGCCATCGCGGGATGTGTGCCCAGGGGGGCCGAAGCGATCCATGGGGCCGTTTCCGCGCACTCTGTCGCGAAGCGGCCGGGGGCCGTGAAGTAGGAGGCGATGGCCACCCTTGTGCGGCCGCTCGCCTCCAGGGCCTCGATGGCGTTCGGGACCGTCGGGGCCGCTGTCGTGGCGTAGGCGGGGATCACCGGGACGCCCAGGCGGTCGGAGAGGAGCTGGGCCGTGCGGCCCGTGTCGACCTTGGACTCCGGGTCCCGGGAGCCCGCCGCCGCCAGGACGACCGCGCTCTGCCGCCGCGTCTCGTGGTCCGTCCGCGTGGGCCAGCCCGCCTCGACCAGGCGGGCATACAGGGCGTCCACCAGAAGGGGGTGCGGGCCCAGGGCGGGGGCCACGCGCGCGTGCACCCGTGATTCGGCGGCCATCTCGGGGATGTCGCGCTTGACGTGGTAGCCGCGGCTGAGGAGGAGCGGGACGAGGATCGCCTCGCGGTCGCCGAGGGCGGCGAGCGTGTCGGGGAGCAGGGGCTCGTTCAGCTCGATGTGACCGAGGTGGACCGGCAGGCCGGGGCGCAGGGCGCGGACCTGGTCGAGGAGCGTGCGTACGGTGCTCAGGGCGCGCGGGTCACGGCTTCCGTGGGCCACTACGACGAGCGCGGGCGGCTCGGGGCGCCGCCTGCCGTCGAGGGACACGAGGCTGAGCTGGCCGGCGAGCTGACTGCTGATCCGGTTCATGAGGTGCGCCGTACTGTCGAGGTGGGTCCCCGGGAGCGGGTGGGCGTCGGGGCTGGGGGCGGGGGCGGGGCTTGGGGTGGCGGTCTGGCTGGGGGCGGCGGTGGACTCGTCGTGTGGTGGGTTCGACGGCGTCATGGACCGATGGTCGCGGGGGGAGGTTGCCACCCCGTTGCGCGAAGATATCGATGGTTTTCCACAGGTTCACGGTGGGGCGGGGGGTCACTGTGAGGTGGCTTGACCTGCGTATTCGGTCGGGCGAGTGAGGCCGGTCACGTGCGTTGCCGTGAACCGTGGGGCCTCGTGTCACGTCCCTGACTGTCGTAGGCCGACCTGGAGGGACCGCCCGTGAGACTCCGCAGACCCCGTCTGCCGCGCACCCGTACCGGGCAGCGGAGGCTTGTGCAGGGCGTGATGCTCGGGTGCGTGGTGGCGTTGCTGCCGGCCACGTGGATGTTCGTCGCCACGGGTGACCGGCTGCGTGATGTCTCGGACGCGCCGCGTACCGATGTCGCCGTCGTCTTCGGGGCCGGGTTGTGGGACGGGGAGCCGTCCCCGTATCTCGCGCACCGGTTGGACGCGGCGGCGGAGCTGTATCGGGCGGGGCGGGTGAAGGTGGTGCTCGTCACCGGGGACAACAGCCGGGAGGACTACGACGAGCCGGATGCGATGCGGGGGTATCTGACGCGGCATGGGGTGCCTGACGGGCGGATCGTGAGTGACTATGCCGGGTTCGACACGTGGGACTCGTGTGTCCGCGCGAAGAAGATCTTCGGGGTGGACCGGGCCGTGTTGATCAGTCAGGGGTTTCATATTCGTCGGGCGGTGGCGTTGTGCGAGGCGGCGGGGGTGGAGTCGTACGGGGTCGGGGTGCAGGATCGGCATGATGTGACGTGGTACTACGGCGGGGTGCGGGAGATTTTCGCGGCGGGCAAGGCTGCGGTGGATGCGGTGTTCGAGCCTGATCCGCGGTTTCTGGGGCCGGTGGAGGTGGGGGTGGAGCGGGCGTTGGGGGGTGGGTGAACGTGGGGGGATTTTCGCCCCCGCCGCCCCTACCCGTCCCATCCCTGGGGGCTGCGCCCCCAGACCCCCCTTGTCCTCAAACGCCGGACGGGCTAAAAGATCAAGCCCCGGCCGGCATCATCCAGCCCCTCCGGCGTTTGAGGAGCGGGGGTTCGGGGGCGGAGCCCCCGAGGATGGGACGGGTAAGGGCGGCGGGGGCGAAGAAATCCCATGGCCAGCCCCGTCAACCCCGGCCCCGCGAAACCCCCGACGACACCACCAACAACACCCCCAGCATCACGAACGGCGCCCCCACCCCCGTAGCCCCGGCGACCAGCCCCGCCGTAGCCGGCGCAGCCACCTGGCCGAGGCGGTTGCCGGTCAGGCGCAGCGCGAGGGCGGTGGAGCGGGCGCCCGCCGGAGCCGCCTGGACGACCGTCGTCATCGACAGCGGCTGGCCCACGCCCAGGCAAAAGCCCAGCGCCGCGAGCATCAACGCCAGCCCCCACACCGGCACCGGCACCGCGATCCCCGCACACAGCACCGCCCCCGACAGACAGGTCAGGGTGAGGAGTCGGCGTCGGCCCAGCAGCCGTACCAGGGGCGTCAGCACCAGCCGGCACGCGATCGTGGCCGCCGCCCGCAGTCCGAGGAGCACGCCGATCACGGCCGGCGCGATACCCCGGTCCTCGCCGACCACCGGAAGGTAGGCGGTGAGGACGTCGGTCGCGGACAGCACGGCGAGGCTGATGAAGATGCCCGCGGGTACGCCCCGGGTGCGCAGGATGCGGTGCACGGGGACACGATCACCTTGCTCCGTACGGGACTTGACGACCGTACGGTCCTCGACCCGCCACAGCGACGTGAACGCGAACGCGGCGACCGCACCCGCGACGAGCAGGGCACGCGCGCTGCTCGCCGCCATGTCCCCGCCGCCGATCAGCGCACCGGCCGCCATCGGCCCGATGAACTGGCCGAGCGAGACCCCGATGGTGAAGTACCCGAAGTTGCGGTCCTGTTCCTCCGGGGCGGACCTGCGGGCGACGAGCGACTGGCCGCCGATGACGAAGCAGAGGTGGCCGAGGCCGGTCACCGCGCTCCACCCGGCCATCGCGGCAAGGGAGTTGGCGGTGGCGCCCAGCGCGCAGCCGCCCGAGATGAGGAGCGCGCCGACGGTCAGCAGGGGCGCGCAGCGGCCGTGGTCGGTGCGGCGGCCCAGCGGTACGGCGGCGAAGAGCGGGAGCAGCGCGAACGCGGCGGCGATGACGCCGATCGCCCGTTCGTCCGCGCCCAGCGCGAGGGCCCGGTAGGAGACGGCGGGCCGGGCCATCGACACCGCCCCCTGCGTGAAGCTGAAGGCGATGACGAGGCGGAGCAGCCAGCCGCGGTTCCCACCGGGCCTCATGGACATGTGGACATGTCCTTCCGGACGCGTAGGAGAAGTGCGTGGATCAGATGATGCCGAACAGGATTCCCGCCCCCAGGATCGCCAGCGAGGTCAGGATCGCCCACTTGACCACGAACTTGGTGTGGTCGCCGAACTCGACCTTCGCCATGCCGACGAGAACGTACACGGCCGGGACGAGCGGGCTGGACATGTGCAGGGGCTGCGCGATGAGGGAGGCACGGGCGATCTCCAGCGGGGAGACGCCGTGGGCGGCGCCGGCCTCGGCGAGGACCGGCAGGACGCCGAAGTAGAAGCCGTCGTTCGACATGAAGTAGGTGAGCGGGATGCTCAGCAGGCCGGTGACGAAGGCCATGTGCGGGCCCATGCCGTCGGGGATGTTGTCGACGAGCCAGCGGGCCATGTGGTCGACCATGCCGGTGCCGGTCAGGACGCCGGTGAAGACGGCGGCGGCGAAGACCATGCCGGAGACGTTGAGGACGTTCTCGGCGTGGGCGCCGAGACGGGCCTTCTGGTCGGGCATGTGCGGGAAGTTGACCGTCAGGGCGAGCGCGGCACCGAGCAGGAACAGCACCGGGATCGGCAGCCACTCCATGATCATGGCGGTGAGGAGCGTGACCGTGAGCAGCGCGTTGAACCAGTAGAGCTTGGGCCGCAGGGTGGTGCGGTTCGGGTCGAGGACCTTCAGCATCCGGTCGTCGTCATCGTCGTCCGTGGCAGCGTCAGCGATGCCCTCCGCACCCGGACCGCCGGTGGGCGCGGCCGAACCGCCCGCACCGGATCCCGCGGCCGACGACTTCGCCCCCGCGCCGGCACCGACGAGCACCGTCTCCGTCTCCTGCTCCGGCTCCTCCACCAGGACCGCGTCCAGCGTCAGCACGCCGAGCCGCTTGCGCTCGCGGCGGCCGAGGACGTACGAGAGGGCGATGACGAAGGCGAGGCCTGCGGCGAGTGCCGGGATCATCGGGACGAAGATGTCGCTCGCGTCGAGCTTCAGGGCCGTCGCGGCGCGGGCCGTCGGGCCGCCCCAGGGCAGGGTGTTCATCACACCGTTGGCCATCGCGGCGACGCCGGTCATCACGACGAGGCTCATCTTGAGGCGCTTGTACAGGGGGTACATCGCCGAGACCGTGATCATGAAGGTGGTCGAGCCGTCGCCGTCGAGGGAGACGATCGCCGCGAGGATCGCCGTACCGACGACGATGCGCAGCGGGTCCGCCTTGGCGAACTTGAGGATGCCTCGGACGATCGGGTCGAAGAGGCCGACATCGATCATCACACCGAAGTAGACGATCGCGAACATGAGCATCGCCGCGGTGGGGGCGAGGCTGGTGACGCCGTCGATGACGTAGTCACCGAGCTTGGCGCCCTTCCCGACGAAGACGCAGAAGAGTGCCGGGATCAGTACGAGCGCCGCGATCGGCGACATCTTCTTCATCATGATCAGGACCAGGAAGGTCGCGATCATCGTGAAGCCCAGGATGGTCAACATGAGTGGGTTACCTAACGTTCGCCCTTGAACTCCCACCGGAGTCGGCAGTGCGATGACGTTAGGGCGCCCACGCAAGTCTTAACAAGATGTTGACGTGCGAGCAATAAGCGCAAAACTCCAGGTCACAGCGTTGTGCCTGCTGGCGCGAGATCGATGGGTACACCATTCAGCACTGCATTGCCCGACAGCGGGTCCAGCAGGCTGCCGTCGAGGAGCTGGTTGACGTTGACTCCGGGGTCGACGGAGGCGTGCCCGAGCCGGGTGCCCGGCCGGTCGTGTCCCCACCCGTGCGGCAGGCTGACGACCCCGCGCCGGACGACGTCCGTGATCTCCGCCGGGGCCACCACCTCTCCCCCGGCGCCCTTGATCCGTACGGGGGCGCCGTCCTCGACTCCGAGGCGGGCGGCGTCCTCGGGGTGGATGTGCAGGGTGCAGCGGTTGGTGCCGCCGGTGAGGGCGGGCACGTTGTGCATCCAGCTGTTGTTGGAGCGCAGGTGGCGTCGCCCGATGAGCACTATTCCGGCGGGGCGCTCACGCAGGGCCTGGCGCAGGCGTGGGAGGTCGTCGGCGATGGGCTGCGGCAGGAGTTCGATCTGGCCGCTGCGGGTCTTCAGGGGCTGCGGGAGGCGTGACTGGAGCGGTCCGAGGTCGATGCCGTGCGGGTGCGCGAGCAGTTTCGTCAGGGTCAGGCCGTCCGGTCGTACGCCGAAGCCGTCGCCGTACGGGCCCAGGCGCAGCATCAGATCGAGGCGGCGCTCGGGGCCGGTGTCGCCGTCGAGCGACTTGGCCAGCTCCTGCGGATCGCGGCCGTGGACCGGGGAGTGCGCTTCCTTGACGGACTTGCCGAGGGTCTGGTCGATGACCATCGCGTCCACGGCGGCGGGGTCGGCGCCGTGCATCCCGGTCGCGGCCAGGACGAGGCGCGCGAGGATCTCGGTCTCGGCCATCCTGCCCGGCTCCAGGGGGACCGCGGGGCGGTTGTAGCGGACCTGGTTGCGGACGGCGAGGGTGTTGAGGGCGAAGTCGTGGTGCGGGCTCTGCGAGGGCGGGGGCGGCGGCAGTACGACGTCGGCGTGGCGCGAGGTCTCGTTGAGGTAGGGGTCGACGCTGACCATGAAGTCGAGGGAGTCCAGCGCCTTGTCGAGCCGGTTGCCGTCGGGTGCGGAGAGGACGGGGTTGGCGGCGACGGCGATGAGGGCCCGGATCGGCTCGCCCTCGGCGCCCTGGGGGTCGGTGGCGGTGTCGATCTCCTCGGCGAGCGCGGAGAGCGGCAACTCGCCCTTCGCCTCCGGGTGTTGACCGACCCGCGAGCGCCAGCGGCCCAGAGAGAAACCATGGCTGGGCCCGGCCGGCCGAGGTGTCCGGTCAGTGGCCGCTTGTGGGAAGAGGGCGCCGCCGGGGCGGTCGAGGTTGCCGGTGAGGATGTCGAGGATGTCGACCAGCCAGCTGGCGAGGGTGCCGTGCGGGACGGTGCAGCTGCCGATGCGGCCGTAGACGGCGGCGGTGGGCGCGGCGGCGAGTTCCCGGGCGAGGGTACGGATGGTGTCCGCGTCCACGTCACACGCTTCGGAGACGGCCTCGGGAGTGAAGTCCCGTACGGAGGCCGCCAGTTCGTCGACGCCTACGACGTGCGGTGCCAACTCGCCCAGGTCGACGAGGTGTTCGTCGAACAGGACGTACGCCATCGCGGCGAGCAGCAGGGCGTCCGTGCCGGGGCGGATCGCGATGTGCCGGTCGGCGAGCTTGGCGGTGCGGGTGCGGCGCGGGTCGATGACGGTGAGGGTGCCGCCGCGCGCCTTGAGGGCCTTGAGCTTGCCGGGGAAGTCGGGTGCGGTGCACAGACTCCCGTTGGACTCAAGGGGGTTGGCGCCGATGAGCAGGAGGTGGTCGGTGCGGTCCAGGTCGGGTACGGGGATCGCGTTGGCGTCGCCGTACAGCAGCCCGCTGGAGACGTGCTTGGGCATCTGGTCGACAGTGGAGGCACTGAAGATGCTGCGAGTGCCGAGGCCGCCGAGCAGCACGGTCGGGTAGAGCGCCCCGGCCACGGTGTGCACGTTCGGGTTCCCGAGGACGACCCCGACGGAGTTCGCCCCGTACCGCTCGACAGTGCCCCGGATCCCGGCGGCGACGGCGTCGAAGGCCTCCGCCCAGCTCGCCTCGCGCAGCTCGCCGTCGCGTCGTACGAGGGGGGTGCGCAGCCGGTCGGGGTCGCTGTCGAGGGCTCCGAAGGAGGCGCCCTTGGGGCAGATGAACCCCTGGCTGAACACGTCGTCGCGGTCACCGCGGGCCCGGGTGACCCGGCCGCTCTCGATGGTGAGCGTCAGTCCGCAGGTGGCCTCGCACAGGGGGCACACACGGAGGGCGGTACGGGAGTCGGTGGGGCTGGACACGGGTCCTCCCGGAGGGTGGCGGCAGCATCGACGCACGGCTGGAGACTGAGCCGAGCATACCGACCGGTACGGATGGAGGGGAGGCCTTCAACGGGGTGAGGTCGGAAACCCGCGAGCCCGCTCACCCGACGCCCGCTCGCCCGGCACCCGCCGCCGTACGTCCGCGTCAGTCCAGCACGCGCGCCAGATACGCCCGCAACAGCTCCCGCATCTCCCCGATGATCCGCTCGTCCCCCTCCGGAGCGACCCGGAAGGCCAGGTGGATCAGGGTGTCGGCGGTCTCGACGGCGACCAGGAACGTGCGGCGCAGGTCGTCGTCGGGTGCGCGGCCGATGACGTCGGCGAGGAGGGTGGTGAGGGTGTCGGCGACGCGGTGGTTGGGTTCGGCGTCGCGCTTGCCGACCGGGATCTGGTTGCCGAAGTCGACGAGGGAGAAACCGGGCGCGGTGCGCTTCATGACCAGGTACTCGTCGAGCACGGCGTCCATGGCCTCGCGCCAGCCACCCCCGCTCAGCTCCCGCAGCCGCTCGGTGACACGCGCGATGAACCGCTCCAGGTTCCGCTGGGCCAGCGCGTCCGCCATGGCGCGCTTGTTGCCGAAGAAGCGGTAGACGGAGCCTATGGGGACGCCGGCGCGTATCGCCACCGCGCGGGTGCTCAGGGCGTCGTAGCCGACCTCGTCGAGGAGGTCGGCGCAGGCGTCGAGGATTCGGGTCAGCCGTTCGGCACTGCGCCGCTGTACGGGCGCACGACGTAGCGAGGTAGCTGGGGGCACGCCCTTCATCATGCCGTTCCCCGGCGGTCCGGTGAACCGTGCCCCGGGCTTTCCCCCTCTTGCGCCCGCGAACACCGAATCCTACGGTGAAGCATAGGAATGCGGGACCGGGAGTGAGGGAGCAAGGGAGCACCCATGGGCGGCGACGTGAGCGAGGGCATCGGCGGGGACACGGGCGGCGACGCGCGGAAGGCCGCCGAAGGGCTGGTCCACCTGACCGGTTTCGGCAATGAGCACAGCTCGGAGGCCGTCCCGGGCGCCCTGCCCGAGGGCCGCAACTCGCCACAGCGCGCCCCTCTCGGCCTCTACGCCGAGCAGCTCAGCGGTACGGCGTTCACCGAGCCGCGCGCCCACAACCGCCGCTCCTGGCTGTACCGCATCCGCCCTTCGGCGGCGCATCCCCCGTTCACGCCCGCCGACAACGGCCCGATCCGCACGGCACCCTTCACAGAATCCGTCCCGGATCCCAACCGACTGCGCTGGGACCCGCTGCCCGAGCCCCCGGCCGGTACGGACTTTCTTGCGGGCCTGTGGACCCTCGGCGGCAACGGCGACGCCACACAGCGCACCGGCATGGCCGTGCACCTCTACCACGCCGACTCCTCGATGGAGCGGGTGTTCAGCGACGCCGACGGGGAGCTGCTGATCGTCCCGGAGACCGGCGGACTGCTGCTGCGCACGGAGTTCGGCCTGCTGTACGTCGAGCCGGGCCACGTTGCCCTCATCCCGCGCGGAGTGCGCTTCCGGGTGGAGTTGCTGGACGCCTCGGCCCGCGGTTACGTGTGCGAGAACTACGGCGCCGCCTTCCAGCTCCCCGACCTGGGCCCGATCGGCGCCAACGGCCTGGCGAACGCAAGGGACTTCAGGGCGCCGGTCGCCGCGTACGAGGACGTCGAGGGTCCGGTGGAGGTCGTCAACAAGTTCTGCGGCAACCTCTGGACGGCGGTCTACGACCACTCCCCGCTCGACGTCGTCGCCTGGCACGGCAACCATGTCCCGTACGCCTACGACCTGCGCCGCTTCAACGTCCTCGGCACCATCTCGTACGACCATCCCGACCCGTCGATCTTCACGGTGCTGACGTCCCCGTCGGACACCCCGGGCCTGGCAGGCGTCGACTTCGTCGTGTTCGCGCCGCGCTGGCTCGTGGGCGAGGACACCTTCCGGCCGCCGTACTTCCACCGGAACGTGATGAGCGAGTACATGGGGCTGATCGAGGGCGCGTACGACGCGAAGACGGCCGGAAAGGGGGGCTTCGTGCCGGGGGGCGGCTCGCTGCACAACATGATGTCCGCGCACGGGCCCGACCGGGAGACCTTCGACCGGGCCAGCGCCGCCGAGCTGCGGCCCCAACGGATCGACGACGGGCTGGCGTTCATGTTCGAGACGCGCTGGCCGGTGACCCTGACGGCACAGGCGGCACGGGCGGAGCATCTGCAACCGGGGTACGACGACGTGTGGTCGGGCCTCCAGCGCCACTTCCGCCCGTTGCACTGAGCGTTGCCGACCGGTACGGATACCTCCGTGACCTCCTTCGCTCCGGATTCGATCGTCCTGAACCGCAAGCTGCCGCTCTGGTACCAGGTTTCGCAGTCCCTGCGCGCCTCGATCCTCGGCCGCTCGGCGCGGGACCCGCTGCGGCTGCCCACCGAGGAGCAGTTGGCGGGCCACTACGGCGTGAGCGTGCTGACCATGCGCCAAGCCCTGAAGGAGCTGGAGGACGAGGGGCTGATCAGCCGGCACCGCAGGCGCGGCACGTTCATCGAGCCGGACGCGCAACGAGGCGCTCCCGTACGGCTGTTGGGCTCGGTCGACGCGATCGTGGCCCAGCAGTCCGGCATGACGACGGAACTCCTCGACCACGGCAGCACGCCCGTGCCCACCGAACTCGCCGAGTACTTCCCGGACTTGGTGGAGGTGGCCACGTACCACCGCCTGCGCGGCGACGAGGAGACCGACGAACCGACCAACCACGCCCGCAACTACGTCCGTCCGGAACTGGCCGAGCACATCGACCACGCCGATCTCCTCCGCTGGCCGATGACCAAGGTGCTGCGGGACGTCGTGGGCGCGGACATCGCCCGTATCACGGACACCGTCCAGGCCCGCCTCGCGGACCCGGAGACGGCCCGCCTGCTCCGGGTCCCGCTCCTCAGCCCGATCCTGCACTACACGGGCATCGCGTACGACGAGGGCGGCCGGGTCCTGGACGTGGCCGTCATCCATTACCGGGGCGACCGCTTCTCCTTCACGGTGACCTTGGATGCGACCTAGGGGAGCCGAGCGCGGGGGCCGTCGTACGATGCCCAGCGTGCCGTACGACGACGATGCTCCGCTGCTCGCGGACCTCATGCCGTGGTCCGTCGCACCGCCACGGCTGGGCCGGGGGTGGCCGACGGCCCCCGACAACGCAACCCTCAAAGCACGCTGGGACGCCCTGCTGAAGGCCGAAGGCCCGGACCGCGAGACCCTGTTCGAACCGACGCGCTCACGCACCCCGCACTCGGCGGTCGCCCAACTGCCGGGCCGGCGGAGCGGCACGGAGAAGCTCGCCCGCGCCACGGGCCCCTGCGCGAAGCCCGTACGGGTCCTCCGGGCCCCCTTCGACGAGCAGTGGCTGATCCCGGACCACCGGCTGATCGACGCGGCCCGCCCGGAGTTGTGGCGGGTGGCGGACGAACGCCAGGTGTTCGTGATCGAGGCGCCGCCCTCTCCCCCGGCCTCCGACGGCCCACTGCTCCTGGCTTCACCCCTGCTGTCACTGATCCGACCGGGTGGCCGGATCCGCCCCCTGTACCGACGCCCCGGCGGCACCGCACCCAACCTGGCCCCGGGCTTGTCGGCCCACCTCACCGACCGCCTAGGCCACAGCCCGGACCCGCTCGACGTCCTCGCCTGGACCCTGGTCGCCGTACGCCCGGGCCTCTCCGTCCCCCTCACCGCCGACCCCGAACTCTGGTCCCGGGGCGTCGAGTTGGGCCGCAGGGTGCTGTGGCTGATGCGCCGGGACGGTGACCGCCCCAAACTCCCCGGCGGCCGACGCCCGTACGTACGCGCCCCGTTGCCCTCCCGCCCGGTCACCGTCCACTACGACCGCGACGAGGAGACCCTCCAGGTCGACGACGGCCGCATCTCCCCGGTACCGCCGGAGGCATGGGACTTCGAGGTGGGCGGGGTACGGGTGCTGGAGGAGTGGTTCGCGGCGCGGGTGGGCGGTGCGGTCGAACCGGAGACGCTGGAGGCGATCCGGCCGACAACTTGGCCGCAGACCTGGACATCGGAACTGCTGGAGCTGATCACGGTACTGGCGCTTCTGGCGGAACTACGCCCACAGCAGGCGGAGTTGACGGTGAAGGACCCGATCACGGCGACGGAGCTACGGACGGCGGGCGTCCTCCCGGTACCTGACAGGGCGCGCCAACCGGCGTCGGTCCTGGACCACCAAGAAGAGGGCCCAGAAGGCCAGTTCACGCTGCTATGACCAGCCTGCTTTTAGGTCTTTAGGGGCGCGGGGAACTGCGCGAGCAACCACAACGGACCCGCACCCGACACACACCCCCTCACCCCCGCACCGCAAACCCATCCAACACCCGCAAAACCATCCGCTCGAACACAGCCTCCAGATCGATCGGCCCCGAGTCCTCCAAGAACGCCGCAGCCAACCTCGGATACCCCCCACCCGCCACCTGTCCCCCGAGATAAGCGATCCGCATCGCGTTCTCCTGCTCCTCCGACCACGGCAACGACCGCACCCGCTCAGCCGTCGCCAACTCGTTGCCGACATACGTAGTCACCATGCCGTTGAGCATCGCGATCAGCTCGAACTTCGTGCCGTACGTCCCCTCGAACGGGTCGAGGCAGGTCAGGCAGTGTTCGAGATAGCGCAGGGCGTTGGGGCTGAAGCCGTACACGGGGGACATCAGGCGCGGCAGCCAAGGGTGCCGAAGCATCAGCTCACGCGTCTGGTGCGCGACCCGCACCATCTCCGCCCGCCAGTCCCCCGACGGCTCCCACAACTCGTGCTCGCCACTGATCGCGTCAACCATCAGCTCGTACAGGTCCTCCTTGCGGGGGACGTAGTTGTACAGCGACATCGTGCCGCAGCCCAGCTCGGCCGCGACGCGCCGCATCGAGGCCGCGTCGAGCCCCTCCGCGTCCGCGATCCGCACCGCGGCGGCCGCGATGTCGGCGCGGCTGTACGCGGCCTTGGGGCCACGGCCCGCACGTTCGGGACGCGCCCAGATCACTTCGGGTACGGCGGCTCGGCCGGCCATTGATCATCACCTCGACCACCCATCGTAGTTACGTACGTCGTACGTAGTGCGCTATGGTCACCTCATGACTACTACGTACGCTGTACTTAGTGAAGGGCTGGAGAAGTCCTTCGGGAAGGTCCATGCCGTACGCGGGCTGGACCTGGCCGTGGCCCAGGGCTCCGTGTGCGGGCTGCTGGGGCCGAACGGCGCGGGCAAGACCACGGTCGTACGGCTGCTCACCACCCTGCTGCGGCCCGACGCGGGGTCGGCGCGGGTCGCGGGGCACGACCTCGTAGGGGACGCTGCTGCCGTACGGCGCCGGATCGGCGTCACCGGGCAGTACGCGTCGGTCGACGGGGACCTCACGGGCCGCGAGAACCTGCGGATGTTCGCCCGGCTGCACCGGGTCAGGGGGCCGGCGGCGCGCGCGGACGAACTGCTCGACCGCTTCGGGCTGGCCGAGGCCGCCGACCGGCCCGCGTCCACCTACTCGGGCGGGATGCGCCGCCGCCTCGACCTCGCGGCGAGCCTGGTCGAGCGGCCCGAGGTGCTGTTCCTGGACGAGCCGACGACGGGGCTCGATCCGGCGGCCCGCAACCAGATCTGGGCGGCGGTACGGGGGCTGCGGGACGAGGGAACAACCGTCCTCCTCACCACTCAATACCTGGAGGAGGCCGACCAACTCGCCGACGAGATCGCCCTCGTGGAGCACGGCCGGGTCGCACAGTCCGGAACGCCCGCCCAACTCAAGGCGCTCATCGGGTCGTACGCCGAGGTCGTGGTCGCCGATGCGGACGCACTGCTCGGGGCGGCCGGGATTCTCGACCAACTCACCGGTTCCGAACCGGTGTTGGACCGGGACCGACTGACTGTCGGCGCGGTCACCACCGACGCGACGGTCACGCTTCCGCGGCTGGTGCGCGAACTGGACGCGGCGGGCGTGGCGTTGCTCGACGCGAGCCTGCGTCCGCCGACTCTCGACGATGTCTTTCTCCGGCTGACGGAGCGTAAGGAGGTGGCGGCGTGAGCACGTCGACGTCCGCGACCTCCATGGCCTCTGCCCTGGCGTACGACGGCACGGTGATGCTGGGGCGGCATCTGCGCCGGCTGCGGCACAACCCGGGGCTGCTGGTCCTCACCCAGTCCATGCCGATCACGATGCTGCTGTTCTTCGGGTACGTGCTCGGCAGTGCCCTCGCGATGCCCGGGGAGGAGTACCGGGCCTTCCTGGTGCCGGGGCTGCTGGTCGCGACCGCCGCCAACGGCATCATGACCGGGATGTTCCAGGCGGCCCAGGACACCCACCGGGGCGTGACCGACCGGCTCCGTACGCTGCCCATCAGCCGGGCCGCCGTGCCCCTGGGGCAGGCCCTCGCGGACCTCGTGGTCACCGCTGCGGGGACCGTGCCTGTGCTGCTTGTCGGGCTTGCGGTGGGGTGGCGGGTGGAGGGGTCTGCGCTGCGGGCGGCGGGGGCGGTGGGGCTGTTGCTGCTGTTCCGGTTCGCGACGACGTGGATCGGGATCTATCTGGGGTTGCTGTCGCGGAGCGAGGAGGCGGCGGGGCAGTTGGGAGGCGCGACCTTCATCCTGCCGCTGCTGTCGAACGCGTACATCCCGACGGCCGGATTGCCGGGGTGGCTGCGAACACTGGCCGATTGGAACCCGATCAGCGCGGTGACCACAGCACTGCGCACCCTGTTCGGCAACGCACCGGCCCCGGCGGACGGCGCGTGGCCTGTCACGCACCCTGTCGCGGGGTCGCTGGCGTGGTGCGTGATCCTGATCGCGGTGTTCTTGCCACTGGCGGTGCGGCGGTACACGGAGGGCGAGGGGTAGGGAGTTTCCTCGCCCCCGCCGCCCCTACCCGTCCCATCCCTGGGGGCTGCGCCCCCAGACCCCCGCTACGGCCCTGAACGGGCCTAGTCCTCAAACGCCGGA